>JAUZRN010000047.1 GCA_030950375.1 Rhodothermus sp.
GAAGAGGCGCCGGCGGGTCTTGAGGTGCAAATAGAATGGTTCCCCTGGACGATGGAACGCTGAGCCAGAAGGTTGCTATGCTATACCAACCACCAAACCTGAACCCTATCATGAACCGGACCGTTGGCTTGCTTGCCGGCCTGGCACTGTGGCTTTCCGGCTGCATTTCGCTGGGTGTGTTTCAGGGACCTGATGTGCTGCCCGAAGGAAACGCTGAGGTAGGTGTGGGACTGGTAGGAGGTGGTGGTCTGGGCATGTTCGAACTATACGGTCGAATGGGGGTTGCGCCCCGATTAGAGTTGGGAGCACGTACGACGGGATTTCTGTCAGTGGGGGCCGTCATGGCAGAAGGAAAGTACCAGCTGCTTACCACGCAACCCCTTGTAGCTGCAGGGATGGGTATTTCTTACTCTACCTTCGAATTCGATGGTCAGTCATTTTCTACTATTGGGCTTTATCCGGCAATCTGGATTGGCTCGTCGAGATTGTTTGCGAGTGCTCGAATGATTGTCGTGGCCATTGGTGCTGAGAACACAGACGAGGTAGGTACAGGATCGCTGGCAGGGTTTACCATCGGAGCCCGGTTGGGCCGTCGAGTAAACCTTCGACCAGAGCTTACGCTTTATACCCCACTGTATGAAGGCGGCGCTCCTGTTCTGGTGGGTGGGCTGGGACTTTCCTTCCGTTTGGGCAGATAGACCGTGGAGGTTGTAAGTCCACTGCTCTTGCCGGACGCGGCACCGCAGGTATTTGTGGTCTGCGGGGCGGCAACCAGTTTACCCGATGTGTTGCCTGAAGGCACCCGGCTGTGGGAGACACCAGAACAGGCAGCGGCAGCGTGTCTGGGGGAGCGGCTATGGGTGGTCTCAGTGCCCCCCGGTGGGGCCTTGCCCGACGGTGAAAGCTGGCGTCTTCGGCAGGCTCTCCCGGCATCGGCGGTTCTTAATAAAATGCCTTATCGGCTACCGATTACCGTGCCGGCGGCCGGTGGTGTTGTTGTGCGTGGCAAGGAGACGCCTGAGGTGTTGCTCATTCATCGGCGGGGGCACTGGGATCTGCCTAAAGGTAAGTGCGATCCGGCTGAGGCGCCTGAAGCCTGCGCACTTCGGGAGGTGAGCGAGGAACTGGGCGTCGCTCCCGAGACCCTGCGGATTCGGGTACCATTGGGGCGCACGGTGCATGCCTACCCCCTCGACCATCGCTATGCCGTCAAGCCTACCTGGTGGTTTCTCATGGAGACCACCGCCTCAACGTTCGTGCCGCAAGAAGCGGAAGCCATTCAGGAGGTCCGCTGGTTTCCCCTGGCGGAAGCCCTCCGTCAGGTAACCTATCCTACCCTCCAGGCGTTGCTGCAGCGCCTGCGCACTCGTTGCTGTTAGGAGAGAGCTCAGGGCTTCTGGGAGGCGGCTGCTTCCTGCTGTTTAGCTTCTTCCACCATGCGGGCCACATCGGCCAGCAGCTTTTTGGCATCGTAGATGATACCATCCTTGATCGTGTAGAGAATACCCCGGGTGCGTTCGACTTCGTTTTGTTCGTTGACCCGGATCCAGCCGGTGCCGTAGAGTACCTTGAGGTTTTCCAGAGGATTTTCGGCTACAATAATCAGATCAGCCAGCTTTCCGGGTGCTACCTGTCCAATTTCTGGATTGCCCAGGGCTTCGGCACCGTAGAGCGTGGCCGAGCGAATGACCTCCAGGGGATGAAAGCCAGCTTCCTGCAGCAACTCCAACTCCCGAATGTATCCAAAGCCGTAGAGTTTGAAGATAAAGCCCGAGTCCGATCCGGTCACCACCCGCCCACCGCGGTTTTTGTATTCGTTAAGCCACTGCATCCATCGCTGATAGTTGCGCTTCCAGGCGATTTCATCGGCCGTCGTCCAGTAGAACCAGTAGGATCCGTGGGCTTTCCGGTTGGGTTGGAAGAACTTCCAGAGAGCGGGGAGTGTGTAGCGGTCGTGCCATTCGGCGCGCATGGCCCGCATCAGATCGCGGCTGGCTTCATAGATGGTGAGCGTGGGGCAGAAGGTGAAATCCAGCTGGAGAAACTCCTCCATAACCGCTTCCCATTTCGGACTGCCGGGCGGGGCCGCCTGAAGCCAGAGCCGGCCAGCCTGTCCGAAGCGATGTTGTTCGTTCTGATAGTTATAGTCCACGGGAAAGTCCTGCACGGTACGATCGACAAACAGCGCTTCGGGTAGACCATACCAGTGCTCCAGCGTGGTAAGGCCCAACCGCGCGGCCTCCAGCGCATTCATGCGGGCTACGCCCATCTGGTCGAGGTGGGCGGCCGTACCCAGGCCCAACTTACGGGCTTCGTCGATAGTGGCCGCCATGATCTCAGGGGGCAGAGCCGGCAGTTTGAGGCCATCCGCTCCCTGCTGGGCTACCTGGCGTACCCAGGCTCGAGCCGCTTCGGGGGTGATCAGGGGTTCTTTGGCACCCTGCCCGAAACGGACGTAGGCATAGATCCGAGGAGCTACAATGCGGTTTTCGGCGCTACGCCGCTTGTGCGCCAGCGTCCACTCCAGGCCATTGCCGGAGCCCGGATCGCGAATTGTCGTGATGCCATGGGCCATCCAGAGTTTGAAGACATATTCGGCAGGCGTACCCTGGGCCACCCCCCCGATGTGGGCGTGCATATCGACAAAGCCCGGCAGCACATACATGCCGTGGGCGTCCAACTCATAGGTAGCGTCTTTCGGGCGCCGTGCTTCCTCGATAGGGACGCCCGGATAGCCCACGCGCACGATCTCTTTGATCCGGTTCTTTTCGATGACAATGTCTACCGGACCAATCGGCGGAGCACCGGTGCCATCGATCAGGGTAGCGCCGCGGATGATCAGCCGATCAAAGGGACCAAGACCTTCATCCGGCCGACGGTCCGGAGCCGACGGGATAGACCGGGGCTGTGCCAGAGCGAGCAGCGGCGCGATTGTCAGCAGGCAGGCAAGCAGGCGTTTCATGGCATTTCCCCAGAGGAACGTTGATCGCAGGTCGCTACATGGTTAATGTTAATATCTTCTGCTGTCAAATGCTTGCCGTGCTAAGAAAGTTATGCGATTTTCCGGGACGTTGCTGGGCACGCTTTCACCAGAAACGTTTTTCACCACGTACTGGCAGAAGCGGCCGCTTTTGATCCGACAGGCGCTACCGGGTTTTCGGTCGCCCATCACGCCTGAGGAGCTGGCCGGGTTGGCCTGTGAAGAAGGCGTTACCGCCCGCCTGATCCTGGAGAAAGGAGGAGCCTATCCCTGGGAAGTACGCTACGGTCCTTTTGAGCCTGAAGACTTTGCCACATTGCCGCCAACCCACTGGACATTGCTGGTGCAGGAGGTCGATCGGTGGGTGCCGGCCGTGGCCGCCCTGCTCGAGACCGTGCGTTTCCTTCCGAACTGGCGCCTGGACGACATTATGGTCAGCTACGCTCCTGAGGGCGGAACGGTCGGCGCCCATATCGACAACTATGATGTATTCCTGGTACAGGCCTGGGGGCGCCGGCGCTGGCAGATCAACCATCAGCCTGTGGATCGCGAAGAACTGGTGCCGGGCCTGGACGTGCGTCTGCTGGCTCATTTTGAGCCTGATACCGAATGGATTGTGGAACCCGGTGATGTCCTTTACCTGCCGCCGCGCGTTCCGCATTACGGCGTTGCTCTGGAGGATTGCATGACGTTTTCAATCGGATTTCGGGCACCTGATCAGGCCGAGCTGCTCGAAGCGATGCCGCAGATGGCTGCCTGGCTGGATGAAAGCCGGCGGTACGCCGATCCTGACCGACGCCCTGCTACTGAACCTGGTGAGATTACAGCCGAGGTGATTGCGCAGATTCAGGCGTTGCTCCGAGAGCTGATTGACGATCGGGAACGGCTGGCACGATGGTTTGGCTGCATCATTACCGAACCCCGCCGAGGACTCCTTCCGGAACCGCCGGCACGCTCGATTTCTGCCAAGCAGCTACGTCGTCGCCTGCTACAGGGGGCATCTCTCAGACGAAATGCTATTCCGGAGCTGGCCTATGTGCGCCACGAAGGGGGATCGGCCACGCTGTTTGCTTCGGGCGAAGCCTACGAGCTATCTCCTGAACTGGCCGAGGTGGCGCCGTTACTGACCGGACGCCGTCCGCTGACGGCCGAGACGCTGCACCCCTGGCTCGACCGGGCCGACTTTCTGGAACTCCTGCAAACGCTCGTCCATTCCGGCATTCTGTCGTTGATACCAGCCCAAAAACGCTGATATGCCTGGACCCTGGAAGCGGCTGCGCCGCGAAGTACTGGCCGATTACAAAGTGTTCCGCATCTGGCGTGAACAGGTGCAACTGCCCCGCGCCAATCGCCCGTACGACTTCTATCTGCTGGAAGCTCTTGACTGGGTTAACGTGATACCGATCACCCCGGACGGCAAGGTGGTGTTCGTTCGGCAGTACCGCTACGGCACTGATGAGGTCTCGCTGGAGATTCCCGGAGGGGCCATTGATCCCGAAGACCCGTCGCCCCTGGAGGCCGCCCGGCGTGAGCTGCGTGAAGAGACCGGCTATGAGGCCGAACGTTTCGTCTATCTGGGGGCAGTGGCTCCCAATCCAGCCATTCTGACCAATCGCTGCCACACGTTTCTGGCAGAAAACGTCCGGCCGGTTGGCCCCCAGCAACTGGACGAGGCCGAGGAAATCGATGTGGTGCTACTTGATCCGGCCGAAATCCCGATACGCATTCGCCAGGGAGAGATTAACCACGCGCTGGTTGTAGCCGCCTTTTACCTGTACGAACACCGAAGCGACAGGCAGCCATGAACCAACTGGTGCGGCGCCGCCACCCACTACGCGATCGGCTACATGAGATCATTTTCGAGTCGGATACGCCGGCCGGCAAGGCGTTCGACGTCGTGCTCATTGTGGTCATTCTGCTGAGCGTAGGGGCGGTGATGCTGGAGAGCGTTGAGGGGGTCCGGCTGCGCTGGGGAGCCGTGTTGCGTGCAGCAGAATGGGGCTTTACGATCCTGTTCACCATCGAATATGGATTGCGCCTGTACAGCGTCGATCGGCCGTTGCGCTACGCGCGCAGCTTTTTCGGCATGGTGGACCTGCTGGCCGTATTGCCCACCTACCTGAGCGTGCTGTTGCCTGGGGCCCAGTATCTGCTGGTGATTCGTCTGCTTCGTGTGCTGCGTGTGTTTCGAGTGCTGAAGCTTGTAGCCTATCTCAATGAGGCATCTTTACTGATGCAGGCGTTACGAGCCAGTCGCCGCAAGATCACCGTGTTCGTGTTCACGGTGCTGACGCTGGTGGTCATCCTGGGATCGCTCATGTATCTGATCGAGGGGCCTGCCAACGGTTTTACCAGCATTCCCCGCAGTGTGTACTGGGCCATCGTGACGCTCACCACTGTCGGCTACGGCGACATTGCCCCTCAGACGCCTCTGGGGCAGGCACTGGCCGCGATCATCATGATAATTGGCTACGGTATCATTGCTGTGCCCACCGGCATCGTGACGGTAGAGCTCTCGCGTGTCGAGCGGCGCGTGTCCGGACAGGCCTGTCCGGGATGCGGGGCCGAAGGGCATGATCCGGATGCTCGATACTGCAAGTACTGTGGCTACCGGTTATGAGCAAGGCGTTGAGTAAACCATTTCAGGCGATCTGGTCGGCGTTCGAGGCGCAGCTGTTCCCGGCGCCATCGACGGATCGCTTGTTCAACCCGTACCGTGATGGAAACCCTGAGCTGGACCGTCCGGAGGCGCCGATTATCCGGCGACGCAACCTGTGGCGCTATCTGGCCGCTTACGAGACACCTCCTCCGGTTCTGCTACTGGCCGAAGCGCCCGGTCCCTGGGGTTGCCGGTTTTCGGGGGTGCCGTTGACCAGCGAATCCCAGCTCCTGGATCCTGACTTTCCATTGGAGGGCGAAGCTTCGGGTCGGTCCAAGCGTCCGCATCGCGAGTACAGCGCCCGCATCTACTGGCGCGTGATGCGTCCATACTTCCCGCATTTCTTTACCTGGAGTGCGGTACCCCTGCATCCCCATCGGCCCGGCGCCCCCCTTTCTATTCGCACGCCCACTCAGCGTGAGCTGCGTGCATGGATGCCATTGGTGGCGGCCATTGTCGAAGTCTTGCAACCCGAACAGGTGATCGCCGTTGGTCGGAAAGCCGAGTTTGTATTGCAGTCGCTGGGCATTGCCTGCACGTACGTTCGGCATCCCTCGCAGGGTGGTGCTCGTCAGTTTGAAGCCGGCGTGCGCGCCCTGCTGGGATCGCTGTCTTCACCAGATCGTGGCACTTTTACGAGGGCGGATTTGTAGTTTGTCTTCCTGTCAGGACACGAACCAACCGATCGTTCCCATGCAGAAGCATATTGTGCGCGTGTATCCATCGAAGGAGCACTTGCCGCGCGAAGAGCAGCTGGCCTGGAAGCTGGCCCGGGTAGGCACCGACGAAGCGCCTATCGACGAAGAAGCGGCCGCGATGGTCATTAACCGGATCATCGACAACGCAGCCGTGGCCGTGGCGGCGCTGAACCGGCGTCCGGTTGCCAGTGCCCGAACGCAGGCCCTGGCTCACCCTCATCCTGAAGGCGCCACGTTGTTCGGACTGCCTTCCACGCAGCGTTTCAGTTGCGAATGGGCAGCCTGGGCTAACGGGGTGGCCGTACGCGAGCTGGACTTTCACGATACGTTTCTGGCTGCCGACTACTCGCATCCGGCCGACAACATCCCGCCTATTCTGGCCGTGGCGCAGCAGACCGGACGAAGCGGGGCAGATGTCCTCCGGGGTATTCTGGCAGCCTATGAAGTGCACATCAGCCTGGTGAAGGCCATCTGCTTGCACAAGCACAAAAAAGATCACATTGCGCACCTGGCGCCGGCCGCTACGGTAGGGATCGGGGCAATGCTCGGATTGCCCACCGAGATTATCTACCAGGCCGTGCAGCAGGCCGTGCATGTGTCGTTTCAGACGCGCCAGTCGCGCAAAGGCGAGATCTCAAGTTGGAAGGCCTATGCGCCGGCTTTTGCCGGTAAGCAGGCGGTGGAAGCTATCGATCGCGCCATGCGCGGTGAGACATCGCCTTCACCTATCTATGAAGGTGAAGATAGCGTAATCGCCTGGATGCTCGACGGGCCCGATGCCGTCTACGAGGTCTGGTTGCCCGAGCCGGGCGAGCCCCGTCGCCAGATTCTGGAGTCCTACACGAAAGAACATTCGGCCGAATATCAGGCGCAGGCGCTTATCGATCTGGCCTTTCGCATGCGAGAGAAGATCGACGATTTTGAGAAGATCAAAGAGATTGTGATCTATACGAGCCATCACACGCACTATGTGATCGGTTCCGGCTCGGGTGATCCGCAAAAGTATGATCCAAACGCCAGTCGTGAAACGCTCGACCACAGCATCATGTACATTTTTGCGGTGGCGTTGCAGGATGGTACCTGGCACCATGAGCGCAGCTATGCTCCGGAGCGGGCACGGCGACCCGACACCGTACGGCTCTGGCGAAAGATTCGAACAGCCGAGGATCCGGAGTGGACGGCTCGCTACCATCATCCAGACCCCTCAAAGAAGGCATTTGGCGGTCGGGTAGCGATTACCTTTGAGGATGGAAGCCAGCTGGTTGATGAGATTGCCGTGGCCAATGCACATCCAAATGGAGCGCGGCCTTTCCGACGTCCGGACTACATCCGTAAGTTTGATACGCTCACTGAAGCGATCCTCGACCGCACTGAGCGCGACCGCTTTCTGGGGCTGGTGGAACGCTTGCCCGAACTGACGCCTGAGGAAGTGCTGAACCTTAACGTGGTGGTCCCCCGAGACTGGCTCACCCACGCGGAGCGCGACCGCCGGGGGATTTTCTGAGTGGCCATACAGACCAGCTTTAATGGCAGACCACCTCCGCAGAAGCGTCCAGTTTTTTCAGCTGGCTCTTACCCGCCGCGCTCCGTTATTTGCACAATCGCCCGCAGGCCCTCCTGCCCGGAACATGAAAACAAAAATGCGGGGCTACGATACCGAACCCAATATGACCATCTATAGTCAGAGCTTAGCTGTCCGACTTATTCACAGCACTGTTGCGCCGGAAAGCTACAGCTTCGGCCATGACGCAGACCTGGGTGGACAGCGCGTGCTCTCTCCAGAGCGTCTATGAAAAGGACAAACCTGCTGTGGTGGACCAATGTGTGGGGGCTGTTGCTGGGCCTGAGTTCAGGAGGGCCGGCCCAGGCGCAGCTGGTGCCGCTGTGGCCGCTGCCGCTGCCCGATACGTCGGTTGACAACGCCTTCGGCGAGGCTGTGGCCCTGGAAGCAAATCGGGCAGTGGTGGGCGCAGGCGGCGTACATGGATGCGGACCGGCCTCGGGAGCGGTATATGTATACGAACGCCAGGAGGAAGTGTGGAGCTTGGCAGCGGTGTTGCAGCCGAACGATTGTGCTCCGGGACGCCACTTTGGCCGCGCTGTGGCCCTCGACGGCGATCGCATTCTGGCCGTGGCGGCCGGACAACCCTACCGTACCGAGGTGGCCGATGCCGCCTATGTATTCGAGCGCAAAGCCGATGGAGGCTGGCAGCAGACAGCCCGGTTAACCGCTCCGTCTGGCGTGAATACAGGGGCTTTTGGAGCTGCCGTAGCGCTTGAGGGAACGCGAGCCGTCGTCAGCACCTGGGGCGATCCGGCCCACCAGCGTCCGGGAGCCGCCTACGTATTCGTGCAGCAGCTGAATGGCCACTGGATACTGGAGGCCACCCTGACCGACACGCTTGCTCCGAAAGGACCCTGGCCCGGTGGCGCCGTGGTACTGTCCGGTAATGTGATCGCCTTGGCCGCCCCATCCTACCGCTATGACCGCCCCAGCGCCGTACTGCTGTTTGTTCGCCGATCGGACGGGACCTGGCGGCACGATACGACCTTCACAGGAGTTCGGGATTTCAATCCAGCGCTGGCGTTGGCCAGAGACGAGCTGCTCGTAGGCGAACGATTGGGAGGAGCCCGCAACGGCGGGCGTGTCCGTCACTACCGCCGTCAGCCAGACGGACGCTGGCGGCTTATGGGGACTCTGGATCCGCCACAACCCTATCCGAACGGCGGCTTCGGAGCCGTGCTGGCCTTTGACGGCCGACAGGCGCTTGTCTCGGGTTTCGACGAGCAGCTCGGGCTCGACTTCAACGTAGATCAAGTGGTGTATGTGTTTGTACGAGCAGGCGACCGCTGGTGCTTCTGGCGTCGCATTGATCCCGGCGAGAAGGCCTTCGGCGCGGCGCTTAGCCTGCGCGGCGATCGGGCCCTCGTTGGCGTACCCCGCGAATCCGCACCGGGCGCAGCCTACCTGATGCCGCTGGATGCCGCCCGGTGTGTAAACAGGCCTTGATCCCGGGGAGCCGATACAGGGGACCGGGCCACTCCATGCAAGTGATTCGAATGGGGAAATACCGAGCGGAGTATCGTGTCCTGACGTCGCTTTTGCATTCAGGAACCAGACAAGGGCCCGCGATCGGGCGACTGGAACACAGACAGGGCCCGAAAAAGCGCTGGCTCCGGCTCCCTGTGATCGACCCGGCCACGCGCCAGGCAATCGACCGTATCACGTTTCCGCTGGCCCTCCGTAAAGGGTACAACCTCCATTACAGTTCCTGTGCCACAGCGCGGGGCGCCTGCCTGTACTTCAAACGTTTTCTGGAGGAGCAGGATCGCTGGACGCTCTGGCCCTGGTGTCTGGAACCCGTCCCTTCCAGCAATATCCCCTGAACCCCACGCAGGAGGGCGTCTCCACAGCAGCCCATCCGAAGGGATGCGTTGACCGCTCGCCACTGCTTGAATTTTGCCTGGCGCCTGGAAGACCATCCGGAGGAGTCGCTTTGCCACTATCCGCCCAGAAGCCATCCAATACGGCCCCGCCTTCCTGCTCCAGCCTCAACCTCGTGGGCCAATCATTCCCTATATTTGTCGTATCCGCCCATCATGACCAACTCCAGATCATCGCTGCATGGAAAAGCGCTCTGTTCAACCATGCAACCGAACCATCAGGATTTGTTTTATCAAAATTATTTTGTAAAAAGATGCAATTTCTTTCTGAGATAAACATTTACAAATTGTTGGGCAAACAGGTTTTATTCACACAACCTTAACACCTGAACACTTGCGCTAAAAAAAAAGACGTACCGTTCCGGCAGCACGCTTCCTACACCAGACCTGTCCACGTCATGAAAGGGATAGCTCATGCGCGCTACAGACACCCGGTCATTACCCTCGGACTTTTCGCGCTGCTGGTGGGCCTGTCCGGATGCGAAGGCTGGACGCCAACGCCAGAGCAGGAGGCGGTGTTGGACCCCTCGCGCTTTCGCCGAGCACTGGTCAAAGAACAAGAACGCCTGACGCGTTTTGTGGTGGGCTATGTGCGACGCCAGGAGGCATTTCGGGTGGGCAAGCGGTTGGAGCGTCAGGCGGTGGGTCGTTTGCTGGAGGAGGCGCTGTTGGCTTAGGAGCGGACGCATGGGGTGGTGGGTGTAGTGACGGGGTATCGTCGGGCGCAGTTAGTGCTGGCCGAGGCACGCTCTGGGGCTCGGTTGACGGCCTGGTGGGATAGTCTGGGGTTGGACGCCGAGCAGCAGGTATGGATGGCGCGGTTGTGGGAGGTGTTTCGGACATCGCATACGGTGGCAGAGTTGGACGAGCGGCTGGGTCGTTATGAGGAGGCGGTGGTGGAGGCGTTGGGTGCGGAGCGTTCAGGGGTGTTGTTGTGGGGTTCTGGTGTGTTGTATAGTTTTGGGGTGTTATTGTTTGGTCGGGCGGAATGGGTGGAGGAGTTCTGGGTGGTGGTTCGGTCGATGTTGGGGGAGGCTGGCGGTGGTGGAGGAATGGCGCGTTGGGGTGTGCTGGGTGGCCGTGGTTGGATTCGATTGGCGCAGCAGCACACGACGTGCGAGCTCAACAGCATGCCGCAGATTGGAGATTATCGAACCGTGGAGGGGGCGCTTGCGACGCTGTTAGAAAGAGCGTTATCTGGTTGTCTGGGGGGTGCTGGGTTAGGTGCCGCGATAGGCTCTGCTGAACCAGGGTTAGGCACGGCAGTGGGAGCAGCAGTAGGTTGCCTGGTGCTTACTCCCATTTTGATGGGATTGAAAGGGGTCACCTGGTATTTGCATACTGTTGAAATGTATCGAATAGATCTGGCTCGCTGGTGTCGGGAGAATTATTCAGTCTGTCAGGGAAATGAACATTATGAGAGGTCATGTCGTGAAATTGTACGTCCGGAGTGAGCCATGGGTGTTGTGAAAAGCATAGATGATCGGATTGGTCGCTTTGCCAGAAAGCGACCAATCCAGTTTTTGATGATGTGGTGGATTGTAGTTGCGATTATGTATTTTATTCTAGATTTAATTATTTTAGATATAAATCAAGAGAATCTATTAAGACATATAATTAATGTCATGGGAAAAACAAGTCTTTTAGCCGTTATTTCCCTTGCCACAATACAGTATTTGTCTTTTGTAAAGAAGGAAATGAAGAAAAAGAAGAGCAAGCTAAAATTAATCTGGTTTAGCTTGTTTGCTGCAATTATTGGAGTAACTCTGTTTGCATACTATTTTAGTGTTTCTAATCTATGGGTGACACATCTGAATGGTGTTGGATTTCTTCTTATTGTGTTTTTATTAATGTTGATATTTATCACTATATTTTCTGCTATAGTTTCAATTTCATTGATAATAATGGAGAATTTTTCGAATAAGGAAGAATTATAAATTGAACAGATTGTTTTTAAAGAGTTATAGACCATAGTAAACGGGAAAGATGTTTTGTAGAAACCGATCTGATGGGCTCATCGGGGAGGGGTAGGTGGGGCAAAACCTCCGAAGCGCTTCGATGGGGTTGATTTCGGTGCCTGCGAGGTCAGATATGGCCCCTCTGGATGCCTGGCAGGTGGCAGAAGCGTTTGGATGGAAACAGAGGCGGGATGCGCTATGCCGTGATTTTTTGCAGCCAGGCTTCCAGGTATTCCGTAGCGCCGGGCAGAAGCGGAAGCGCACCGACGCCGTCTTCGGAAAGGGCGCGGGCCAGACGGCTTTCGGCGAAGCAGCCGGCCTCTCCGTCGCGGTACGGGTAGAGTGCCAGCGCCTGAGCCACTGTACCACTGTCGCGGCGAGTAAAGTAGCTCGAAAGCGCGTCGCGGTAGCGGTGCAGGTCGTTCAGGGCCTCCATTGGTGGACCGGGCACGCCATAGCGGCGCACATAGCCCGGCGAAGTGTCGAGCCGGTACTTTGCATCAAGCACATAATGGACAGGGGGCTGGCCGGGCCGAAAGAGGGATAGCAGCAGGTCGGGTTGCTGGGGAACAAGCAGGGAGCGGGCGCCCCAGCGCGGGTTATAGATCAGGCGGATTCGACTACCATCTGGCAGGGGGAAGTCCAGGCGGCGGCCCCGAATCGGCCGGAGCTGTAATCCATCGTCTGACAGCGTAAACAATCGGTGCAGGGGAAACGACCGACCGGTTGCCTGGCTCAATAACCGGACCAGCGTCAGGTAGCACCAGAATTCATAGAGCGTGTGCACCTGTCCGACTTCGAACGACAGGAAGCCATCGGGCAACGATAGACGTTGGCGTAGCAATCGGAAGAGGCGGTAGGCCTGGCGGTACCCTTCGGCGCGAAGCAGGCGCTGCGTGGGGGGTGGAGGAAGTGGCTGGTGCGTGGCTGGAGGCAGGCGTTGTAGCAACGCTTCCAAGCGAGCGGCCAGTCTGACAAGCGCCTTGCGGCGGGCCTGCGCGAAGGCGTCCGGACGTGATAGCCGCTCAATCAGCCGTTGCACCTGTCGAAGCGTATGGGCAAGCTGCCAGGCCAGCCACTGCTGCTCTGGCGTGTCGGTGGTTACCACAGGGCGGAGAGCCCGGTGGAGACGACGGATGCGGCGTCCTGCCAGGCGAACTTCCGGTCCCTGGCCGCTACCGGTCTGCACGGCCCGCCGCAGCATAGCATCCGGATGGCGTACCGCCTCCAGAGGTTGCCAGCCGCGCTGCGGCTGTATGTCAGTCAGGGGTCGTTGTAGGATGTGCTGAAAAGCCACTTCCAGGGTGTCGATTACGGCTGTCAGCCGCGCGATCCATCCGGGTGTCTGATCGGGCAGGCCAGCACGTGTTCGGCCGTGTTGCCGGATGCCGGATCCGAAACGCAGCGCTGGCTCAAGGGTCCATACTTCCAGATCGGCCAGCATGGCTTCATAGTCGGACCGATACGCCAGGCGCGTGGGAAAGAGCTCCAGTTCCAGCCGAAGATACGGGCGGCCATCGTACCACACGATAAAGGTGGTGCGACCGGCATAGGTCCCGAAATGCACCGAGCCATGCCAGAGTCGGCCGTCTTCAAGCGCGTGTAGATCCCGCAGCAGTACTGGATTGGCATGGCGCAGGGCTACGGGACGGTCATCAAGGCTTTTCAGCAGCAGCCGGTAGCGCGTCTGCTCGGTCAGACCGGGGGCGCGAGGATGGCTGTATAGCGTGAACGGTTCGTCGGCGTCGAACGTTCGGACCGCAATGATCAGTGGTGGATGGCAGGTGAGGCGGGACGGTCCTTCCCAGATCAGCCGCACGCGGTCGGTTTCGACGGTGAAGTAGCGCATAGTTATTCCCAGAATGAAACGAAGCCTTCGCTTTCGAGGCGAAGCCACATGTGCGCCAGGCGGGCGGCTGTCAGAGGAAAGGCGGCGTCTGGCCAGCGGTCCGGGTAGCCGGCAGCAGTCCACGTATTGAGTAGCGTTCGCAGCTCCCCCTCATGTTCGGCTGGAGTGCCGGTAACGGTCCAGCCCAGCAGGGCGCGGAGGGCCCGGCGCAGGGTGGGCGAGCTGCCCTGAAGTCGGGGCAGCACTTTCATCCAGAGCGCCAGGTCCAGCGGATCGATCAGTTCACCAGCGCGCGTTCGGAACGCGTCGGGCGTTTCGGTGGCATGTAGCACGAAAAGCGCAATTTCGTCGCGGGTTCGGTACGCTACGGGAAAACCGGCTGGCTGCAGCCATCGGTTAAGTATCTGGAGGGTTTCCAGCACGCGGTGCAGCCGTTGCTGGGCTGCTTCCGAAAGCGCTGACAGTTCGGACAGGCGAAGAGCCCGGGGCCACCAGGCGGTTACCGGCCAAAGCGCCGAATCAGGCGCTGTCGTTGCAGCAGGCATGGCTGCGAGGTCGATTTCTGTCAGTTCCAGCGTGAAGGCCCGGTCGATTACCTTGCGGCTGAAGCCATGTGTGGTTTCGTCCACGTTCACCGTGCCCACCAGGGCGAAATTAGCAGGCCAGGCCACCCGAGTCCATCCCCGGTCGGCGGGTGCCAGCGCCAGTTGCAGGAGCGGTTCGGTCGTCCAGCCTCCTTCGGACAACGGCCGACGGTCTTCGATGCGGCTGAGCACTTCGGCCAGGTACTGCTCAGGACGGGCCAGGTTAAGCTCGTCCAGTACGCCCACAAAGAACCGGTCGCGTTGCTGCTCGGCGTTCTGCAGAAGGCGAAGCAGCACGCCGGGTCGGAAGTGTCCCTGCAGGTCCACGTACCCCAGCAGTTCCGTGCTGTCGGCCCAGTCCGGGCGCACGGGCATCAGCCGGGCTTCACCACCGGTTGCCTCGGCGACCAGGAGCGGAAGCTTTGACTTCCCCGTGCCCGTTGGACCGGCCAGAATGACCAGCGGCTTGGTACGCAGAGCGGTTACGTAGGCCGCCACGATCCACGGGGCATAGACAAAGCCTCGCTGCTCCAGATAGGCAAAGAGTGCTTCGAGTGCGGCGGCCCGATCGAAGGGTTCGGTTCGGTAGCGAAGAGGTTTTTCGCGAACGGTCGATGTCGCCCGTTCAGTCTGCAGCCGACGTAATTCTTCAAGGGCCGACATAGCCCGCTCCAGATCTGCTGCCCGTGCCCGGATCAGAAACTCCAGCACCTTTTCGTCCACGCGTGGCAGTGGATGCAGCACCTGCTGTACAACGGACCGAAACGTGGGGTAATTGCGCACGACCTCCAGCTTGTCGGAAAAGGCCTCAAACGGGACCCAGGCCTCTTCAGGAAGCACCACCAGTGGTCGCACACGCACCCGATGCGGATAGGCAATGCCCGGCACCAGCGGAGTATGATCTTCGAAAGGTTCGCCCGTCACCTCGAACAGGCCCACCAGCACTTTAGAACCCGATAGATAGGCGAAGATACGGTCACCCGGACGCAGGCGGTACAGCACCGCCCGTCCCACCCGGTGCACGGCAAACGTGCCGGTCTGCAGAAAAGACGCATAGTGCTGAGGCGGAATAGCCCAGAGCCAGGCGCGGCCGTCGCGAACGCGGTATGTGGCAGCAGCTTCTCCCATCGGGCGCAATATACGCCCTGAACCGCTTGAAAGCGCAACTTCTGACAGGCCTTCCGGTTCTTGTGAAAGGGGTTATTGAATCGGACAGTACGATGAAGGGCGTGACCGAAGATCAGAAGTTTATGCTGGTGGCCCCGTTCGAGCCAACCGGCGACCAACCCCGGGCCATTGCGGAGCTAACCGAAGGCCTTCTGCGCGGCGACAAGTACCAGACGCTGCTCGGGGCGACCGGTACGGGAAAGACATTCACGCTGGCGCACGTGATTCAAAACGTGCAGCGGCCCACCCTGGTCATGAGCCCCAACAAGACACTGGCAGCTCAGCTCTATGGAGAGTTCAAGCAGTTTTTCCCTCATAACGCTGTCGAGTTCTTCATCTCTTACTACGACTACTATCAACCTGAAGCGTACATCCCGGCCACCGATACTTACATTGAAAAAGATCTGGCCATTAACGAGCGCATCGACCGGTTGCGCCTGCGGGCTACCAGCGCGCTCGTCTCGGGCCGACGCGACGTAATCGTCGTGGCGTCGGTCTCCTGCATCTACGGGATCGGCTCGCCCGACGAGTACCGCGAGCAGATCGTCCCGATACACGTCGGCCAGCAGATTGAACGTAACGAGCTGCTCCGACAGCTGGTTAACATCTACTACACCCGAAATGATGTAGAATTCAAGCCGGGCACCTTCCGCGTGCGCGGAGATGTGGTGGACATCTTCCCGGCCTATGCCGAAGCGAGCGCTTTCCGTATCGAGTTCTGGGGCGATGAAATCGATCGGATTGCGCGCTTGGATCCGGTAACCGGTGAGCTGGGCGCTGAAGAGACGGCCATTATAATTTATCCGGCGAAGATTTTCGTAACGCCCCGTGATCGGCTGGAGCGTGCCATTGCGGCGATCGAAGAAGAGCTACGCTGGCGACTGGCCGTACTGCGGGCCGAGGGGAAGCTGCTCGAAGCGCAGCGATTGGAGCAGCGCACGCGCTTCGACATCGAAATGCTACGGGAAGTCGGGTATTGTTCGGGCATTGAGAACTACAGCCGCCACCTGTCGGGGCGGGCCCCCGGCGAGCGGCCGTACTGTCTGTTCGACTATTTCCCGGACGATTACCTGCTTATCATTGACGAGAGTCACGTCACGATTCCGCAGGTACGGGCCATGTACAATGGCGACCGTGCCCGAAAGCTGACGCTCGTCGAGCATGGCTTTCGGCTACCTTCAGCACTTGACAACCGGCCGTTAACCTTTGAAGAATTTGAGGCCCTGCATAACCAGGTGATCTTTGTAAGCGCCACGCCCGGTGACTACGAGCTGGAAAAGTGTGGTGGTGTGGTCGTCGAACAGATTATCCGTCCCACCGGCATTCCCGATCCGGAGGTCGAAGTGCGGCCCACCGAAGGACAGATCGATGATCTGCTCGAAGAGATCCGCCAGGTAGTGGCACGCGGCGAACGGGCGCTGGTGACCACGCTTACCAAGCGAATGGCCGAGGACCTGGCCGAATATCTTGATCGCTTTGGGGTACGGGTGCGCTATCTGCACTCGGAAATCGACGCGCTTGAACGGGTAGACCTGCTACGGGGTCTGCGGCTGGGCGACTTCGACGTGCTGGTGGGGGTTAACCTGCTACGCGAAGGGCTGGACCTGCCCGAAGTGTCGCTGGTGGCCATTCTGGATGCCGATAAAGAAGGATTTCTGCGTTCGGAACGCTCGCTCATTCAGACAGCCGGACGAGCAGCCCGTAATGCGAATGGCAAGATTCTGTTGTACGCCGACAAGATCACCGAGGCCATGCAGCGCATGATCGACGAGACGAACCGCCGCCGTGCCATTCAGCTCGACTATAATCGCAAGCACGGGATCACTCCCCGTACCGTGTACAAATCGCGTGAAGAGATCCTGAAAAGTACCATTGTTGCTGAAGAAAAGCATCGGCCGCTGGTGGATTCGCCGCGCTACGAGGAGCCTGAGGTGCCGCCAATTGTGGCTGATCCAGTACTAAAAGAATTGTCCCCCGAACAAAAGCGCGAACTCATCGAACAGCTTCGACGCGAAATGCTGGAGGCTGCTGAAAACCTGGAGTTTGAGCGAGCCGCCGAGCTACGTGATACGCTTCTGGCACTTGAGCGGGAGCTGAGCGCTCATCCGTCCGGGGCCGGATAGGTGTGATCCACGTCTCGGGTACTGTACAGAAGGAAACGCTACGTGCCCGGAGGCTTTTGGTGATTGACGACCTGCAGACACTCTGCCAGCGGTTGCGCACCTCGGATCGTGCGGCCCTGGAGGAGGTGTTTCGCCGCCTGCGGGAGCCGCTCCTGCGCTATGTCTGTGCTATCGTGGAAGATGCCACGACCGCACACGACCTGGTGCAGGATGTATTTCTGGATCTATGGCTACGGCGGACGACGCTCAATCCGAAGCAACCGCTGCGTCCTTACCTCTACCGTATGGCCCGCAATCGTGCGTTGCGTTACCTGCGGGATGAGCGCCGTCGGGCTCGTAAGCGCGCTGAGCATTTGCCTCGCGGGTTGCTAACCGAGCCGTTGTTGCCAGACGCGCACCTGGAATCCCGTCAGCTGGAAACTTTGCTGGCGCGCTGGCTCGAGGAACTGCCCGAACGCCAGCGTGAGGTGCTGGTGCTCAGCCGCTGGCATGGATTGAGTCATCGCGAAATTGCTCACGTGATGGGGATTTCACCACGAACCGTCAACAACCACATGCTGCGAGCGCTGGAGACGCTGCGTCAGCGGCTTCGGGCGTTCGCCCTGATGCCATGAACGGACGTCTGCCTGCTGAATTGCCCCGGGAGCTGGAGGCGGCCCTGCAGGAACGAGGCCCGGAAGAGCGCCGCCAGATTCAAGCGCTCTGGGTGCGTCTGGGAGCCCTGGAGCCGTCCGTTGAAAAAAAGGTTCCGTCCACGGATGCCGCCTGGGAAGCACTGGCCGCTCGGCTGGCTGCGACGGCACGGCCGGCCCGGCCACCGCGCCGGACATTTCGCCGTCGCTGGCCGGTGCTGATAGGGCTGGTGCTGGGAATGATCGGTACCTATGCCTTGCTCCGGACGCGTACGCTGACCGTACCGCCGGGTACTATCCAGACCATCACTCTGGATGGTACGACCATCACACTGCGCGCCGGTTCGCAGCTGCGCTACGCGCCTGTGCTCCCTGGAAGGCGGCTCTGGCGCGTTCGGCTGATAGGCGAAGCCCTGTTCGAGGTAGTACCGGGCCATTCGCTGCGGGTCGAGACCGCCCAGGCCCACGTAGAGGTCCTGGGCACGCGCTTCAATGTACGCGCCTGGCCGGAAGCCCATGAGACCCGCGTCACCCTGCTGGAAGGACGGGTACAGATACGACCGCGGGGGATCTCCCGACAATTGCTGGTGCTGGAAAGACCCGGACAAAGTGTGCGCATTAATAGGGAAGGCGTTGCTACGCCGGAGCGCTCGGTGCCCGAACAGGTGCTGGCCTGGCGTCAGGGCGGATTTGTTGTGATAGACGAGCCCGTAGGGGTCGTGCTGCGTGAACTGGAACGGACCTTTGCCCTTCGCATCGAAGTAGCAGGTCCGCTGCCACTCGACCGGCGCGTGACCGTCCTGTACCAGCAACCGACCTCCCCTGAAGCGATCCTTCAAGATCTCTGTCTGACCTTACCATGCTACTACCGCCGTATCAGTCGAGGTTTTGTGGTCGAAGCCGCGCCTTCGGCCGGGCACTGATCGCCGCAAGCATGCTACTCTGGAGCGCTGGAACGGCGGTTGCACAGGAAGAGGGACGCTTTACACTGGTCGTGCGCAACGCGCCTTTGCACAAAGCGCTCGAAACGCTGGCGCGAACGGCCCGTCTCAATCTGGTCTATCCATCCGAGCTGGTTCGGGACCGGACGGTTTCCTGTACACTTCGAAACGCCTCCGCCGAAGCGCTTCTGCGGTGTCTGCTGGCCGGTACCGGACTTGACTTCGTCCGCACCTCGTCGGGGGCTTACGTGATCCTGAAAACGCGGGAGCTGCCATCCCGTCTGGGATTGCTAACGGGACAGGTTGTAGATGGGACCACCGGTGCCCCGCTGCCCTTTGCCCATGTGCTGCTGGCTGATGCGGGCACCGGAACCATCACAAACGAGGCCGGGCTGTTCACGCTGAGCGGACTGCTGGCCGGACCACACCGGCTGGTGATTTCGTATGTGGGGTATCGCCCCAAAGTCGACAGTGTACGGATCGATCCGGACCATCCCGTCTATCTGCGTATCGCCCTGGAGCCAACACCGCTGGAAGCGCCCCCAATCGTAATTGACGGACTGGTCCACCGGCCGCTTTCAGCTGACCTGGGCCGGTTGCAGCTGAACGCCGAACAGCTGCAGCAGATCGAGATGGATGACGATTTGCTCCAGACCCTCGCGCGGCTGCCAGGCATACAAGTGAGGCACCCTCTGGCCGAATTGCATCTACAAGGCGGCGATAGCGGCGAGCACCTGACGTTGCTCGACGGGATGCCCGTCCGCAATCCCGTCAGCCTGGGACGTTATCTGAGCGCCTTCAGTCCCCTGGCCATCGGGCGCCTGACCGTTTATCGGGCGGGCTATGGGGCAGCTCAGGGAAGCCAGCTGGCAGGCCTGATCGCCCTGGAACACGACCTGAGCGTACCGGGACCCTTCGATGCAGTCGCCCGCGTGGATCCACTGGCAGTCAATGTGCGCGTGCGGGGCCGATCTCGCCATACGGCTGCCCTGATAGCCATGCGCCACAGCATCTGGAGGCTCTACCAGGAACCAGGCCTGCGAACGTTACTCCGGCAATGGAATGCGATCGATCCACTGATGGCTGCCCGATGGCTGGGCGAACCCGTGGCCTCTGAAGACATGCAGGCCTATCGATGGACCCCACAGGCTCGCTTCTCGGACCTGCATGTAGCCCTGCGCACCCAATTCGATCCGTTTCAAACGCTCCACGTATCGGCCTACCAGGGCACCAATCGGTTGGCGGCGGGCCAGCAGACGCGCTATGTGATCGCCGGATCTGACTCGGCGCGTCTGCTGTTGACCCACGACCTTTACCAATGGCTTAACCGGGCCTTTCGAGTACGTTACGACCGCCTGTTGAGCGCCCGCGCATTGCTGGACCTACAGCTTCGGGGAAGCTGGCATGCCTCCCGGTATCGCTATCGCGCTCGTGAAGGGATAGCCCCCCGAAAGGATCCTGCTGCCTGGGAAACGCTTGAGACGCGATTACAGGCGGAACTGGATCGCGCACCGGGCACGTCTGAGTACAACCTGATTCGAGAGCTGGCGCTGGAGGCCACGCTGCACTACAGCCCGTCACCCCGCTGGCAACTGGAAGGCAGCATCTCGCTGGAACAGGTGCAAGCCCGCTTTCGGCTGGGTAACGTGTTGATCGCGCCTTTTCGCTACTATACAACTGTTTGGCAGCCGGCTACCTACCTGACCGCTCAATGGTCGCCCGTCGAGAACATCCACGTAGAGTCTGGCCTGCGGCTGACCTGGCTGCCGGTACGGGCCACGGTCTATGCCGAACCACGATTGGCCGTGCGCCAGGACATGCGGTTGGGCCCTTTTTCCCTGGCCACACGTCTGGCCGGAGGAATTTACCGGCAGTTTATTAACCAGTTTGCATTAACAAGCGTGGGCGCCACAGCCATCGTGCCCTCTGTACTTTTCTGGCTACCGCCCGATGCTACCGTAGCTCCTCCCTGGAGCTACCATCTGACCGGAGAGTTGCTGCTGACCCGAGGCGATCGCTGGCAAGTGGAAGCATCCTTTTACCAGAAAAGACAGCTCCATTTGCTCATCGTTGACTATCCTGCGTTGCTAACCCAATTGCCAGCTCATCAGCCGTCTCCTGAAGCGGTGCTGCTTGAACAGCAGGATTTTCTGCGACCTACCCGGGGCTTCGCCCGTGGTATCAATGTGCGTCTCCGGTATCGGAGTATGCGCACACAGGTCACGGTAAGCTACAGCCACGATAGGGCATACCGAGCCTACCCGAACAGCCAGGGCGTGCTACGTCAGGTGCCCGCCCCCTGGAACGAACCCTACCGCCTCCACCTGAAGCTCTCCCATCACTTCTCGGCCGGACTGACAGGCTTCGGCGGTTGGCAGGTCTACTGGGGGAAACGCTGGGCTTTCCGCCGCCTTTATTACGACTATCTTCGCTACAGCGGTAATCCGATCATTGGCGGCTACAATCTGGATCAACCGGAGGCACACTCGCTACCTGGCCGCTATCGGTTGGATCTGGGCATGTCGTGGCGTGGAAAAGTTCAGCGAATACATCTTCAGCTCCAACTGCTCGTACGAAACGTGCTGGATCGCCGCGAGGTGTACGACCGAAGCCTGATGTTGATCGACCAGACCTCGCCGCAGTTTGTCAACCGCTACCTGCCCGGCCGGCAGTGGCTACTGACGCTGCAAGTTGTATACTGACAGCCTCATGTCGCATCAGTTTACTCTGACTACGAAGGCAGGTGATACCCTGAAAAATGGCAAAGACTCCTCGTTGGTTGTAGTAAGAAGACAATAACCGAAACGTTCGAAAATGGTATACTTGCCCGGGACTCGTCTTTCTGCGATTGGCAAATTTTCAGGGCGATGGAAGGGCATTGTGTAGTTATTGACAGGGACTCGGGTACTTTTTTATAGAAATATCCCGTTCACCATCCATGCCTCGTAGCCATGAAGTTCGAGACTTTTTCGCGGCGGGAGTTTTTGCAACGGGCCGGTGGATTGTCGCTGGGAGCGATCGTCTTTTCCCTGGTTGGCTGCGACACAGGTGGTATGGAAGATGATGCTGACCGGGGCAATCCCCCGGGCGAGGAAACCGGAATCACGATCCAAGGCAACGTGGTGACACTTGATCTGACCGGATCGGTGGCCAAACGAGTAGCTGAGCCCGGAGGTTTTCTCCATATTGATGCCGCTGACATGCTGGTGGTGAATGTGAACGGCACAATCCGGGCCTTTTCGGCCATCTGCACGCATCAGGGCTGCGAAATTCGTGACTTTCAAAACAATCTATTCACCTGCTGGTGCCACGGCTCGCAGTTCGACACCGACGGGCAGGTGGTGCGCGGACCGGCCACGTCGCCGCTGCCGGAGTACACCGTCGAACGAAACGGCAATATCGTTCGCATCACGAAAGGGTAAAACAGGGCTTATGCGTTACGGCTGGGTTGTCATGCTGGGGATGCTGGTTGCCCCGTCTCTGTGGGCACATCCAGTATTCCAGACGCCGGTTGGTCTGGTGCACCATCCGCCGAGTGTGATGTTTTCTCGGACCACACCGGTCGCACAAACCAACTTCCCTCTACAATCTGTCAGGCCCAGTCCTACCGACAGCCTCCCCGATGGTATGCCCCTGAACACGCGACTGCTCTGGGGGCGTAAGGGATTGCTTCGCCTGCTGGGACTGGCCCCGGCTACCCGGCGGCGCGAGCTGGAGATTCGCCGCACGATGCTGCAGTGGCACCAGCGTCTGGCCCTGGTAACGCTGGCGGCGTTGACTACCCAGTTTATTCTGGGAGAGGTGCTGGCAAGTGATCGGGCCCGCTATTATCAAAAGTTGCAACCGATTCATCAGCCTCTCGGCTATGCAACTTTTGGGCTGTATCTAACCACGGCCAGCCTGTCGCTTGGCGCCCCTCCGGCGCGGCGCTACACTCCCGGTTTCAGTTCGATCAAGCTGCATCGAGCTCTTGCATTGATCCACTTTACAGGCATGATGCTGCAACCCTGGCTTGGCCGGCGACTGCGGCTGGCGCCCACTCCGGAAAGCTACGAGCGCCGCCTGCGCACCCATCGGTGGGTTGGACGCCTGACGTTTGGCGCGTATACAGCGGCGTTTCTGGTCATTCTGCTCCCCTACTGAGATGAGCGGTGTTGCCATGCCACGTTTTGCCACCCTTTTACTGCTGGGACTCCTGGCTCTCAGCAATCGGCTCAACGCCCAATCGATCACCGTGCCTATCGACAGCACGGAGAGCATCCTGCAGTATCGCGGCCATCATCCGCTGCATGGGTGGACCGGCACCAGCCGGTCGGTCCATGGCACGCTTCAGCTTGATCTGGACGATCCCGCCCGATCAGCCGTTACCATCCGCGTCCCGGTAGCCAGCTTCGACAGTGGCAATAGCAACCGTGACTCGAATATGCTCGACGCCGTCGAAGCCGATCGCTATCCGGATGTGCTTTTTGAATCAACGTCTATCACTGTGCAGCGCTGGGAACGCACGGCTTCCGGGTATGAGGGGAGCTGGATGGTGGAAGGCCACCTGACTTTTCACGGTCAGACTCGTCCAGTCACCATACCGGTAACGGTGCGCATCGAGGGAAACCGATTCGAAGCAACAGGCGCCTTTTCCATTGCGCTTTCGCAGTTCAAGGTGCGCCGGCCGAAACTGCTGCTCTGGTCCATCCGCGACACCATTGATCTGAAAGGAACCTTCCGGGCTACACTGCCCGACAGCGCCTTCAACCAGTGAACGGCTGACTGTTCAGAAGGTACTTGCTATCTTGTTTCAGGGAGTACCCCTCGACGGTACGGGCTCCAGACACCAGGGCCAGAGTGCCCAGTGATCCTCCTCCTCCAGAAAACGCTCAAGGTAAAGACATGCCCCCCGAGCCGTTGCAAAGGAACTGTAATGGAGGTTGTATTGCTGGCGCAGGGCCAGCGGAAAAGTGATGCGGTCGATTTCCTGACGCGTGGCCGGGTCGAGGACTATGAGCCGGAGCCATCGTTTTTCCTGGCCCTGTCCGTGTTCGAGTTGCACGACCAGGTAACGATGCTGAAGCACAAACAGTCCACGCGTACGACTGTTTGTCGTCAGGTAGCCCACCCATTGCTCCCGGTATGCTTTCCACTTGCCCTGACGAAGCAAATCTTCCAGGTCTGGCGGCGGACGTACCTGAAAATCTGCGTCTTCCAGTTTACGCCAGACGCCCTGCTCGCCAGTACGCAGATCGAGATAGTAAATCGTGGGGGTGTCGGCCGGTGTAGCCAGCACGAGCGAGTCGCCCAGCAATGTAAGTCCACCTGAGGCATAGTATCCCAGTAACGTCTCATGCGCTTCAGTCAATGCCGGTAACGTAAGGGCATGCGTGAACTGTTGCGATTTCAGGTCGAATACCTCAACCAGGGCGGGCCGACGACGACTTGTCCAGTAGAGAATGAGCTGCTGGCGATAGAGCAGCCAGTGCTGTAGGGCGGCAGGAAGCGTGGGAATAAATGGGTCGCGCAGGAGACGGCCGTCCGATATCCGGTAGGCGGCCACCCGGTTTCGCAGGCCTCCTCGCAAAAGTAACGTATCACCCCAGACCGTGATCTGAGGCGGTGCCATGAATTCGCCCGGGCCTTCTCCACGAAATCCTATGCGATGCAACAGTTGCCCTTGCTCAGAGAAAATGTAAAGCCCTGGAGGCTGCCGGTCACTCACCAGAAACAGCGCACGGGTTGGATGGGCCAGCACCTGATGGGGATCTCCGATCAGCACTCCGGTGAGCGGAATGGGCGGCTGCGAAACCAGCTGCAGCTGCCCATGCACGCCCACCAGCGTATGCTGCTGCGCCTGGAGGCAGCGTGCGATCCCGCTGCCTCCAAGCATCAACAGGACCCCTATTATTCGGGACCACCGCATGGCGGACAACTCAGTGCTTCGGCCAGCCCGGCACAGATCTGGTCATCGTCTGCATAGCAAACGTGGTGTCCTTCCCACTCGTTTCGCCAGGCTCGTGCACAGGCCAGTTCGCAAAGTGGTTGCCTGGAAGAGGCCGCCAGCATCTGCGCATCTGAAGACAGGGAAGCGCTGAAGCGGCGTCCGTCGCCTCGTTGGGACGGTGGGCCGAGAGAAGCAACGGAAGCATCAGCAGCACAAACGTCCGGAGCAACTTACCCTTCATGGTACCGATGAATTGGTTTAAGTGAAACAGAAGAGTTTTTGTAACAGCATAAAAAAAAAGATACTGTGTCAAGGTGCCGACCGAAAAAATAATTCCTCCATTTTCACCGTGGCACCAGGTGAATGGCCGGGGCTTTGATCAGGGCCCAGACGGACCGGCCGGGGGCGAGTTGGAGCTCGTCGCAGGAGGGACGCGTCACCAGTGCCACCAGAGGGAAGCCGGCATCCAGTTCCACGCGCACGAGCGCCCCTTCGGGTTCGACGCGCACGACACGCGCCCGCAGCCGGTTGCGGGCACTGGTAGCCTCGGGAGGCGCCGGCAGCAGCGTGACCTCTTCGGCCCGGATGCACACATACACGCGACCGTTCAACTCCGACGGAGCGACCGCCGTCAACGTGGCGGTGCCGACAGCTACCCGCGCCAGCCCGCCTGCTACGTCCAGTACTTGGCCGGGCACCACCGTTTCGACACCGACGATGTCGGCCACGCGGGTGCTGGCCGGACGAGAGAAAACCTCCTCGACCGGTCCCTGCTGCAGGACCCGACCGCTGTCGAGCACGATTACCTGCTGGCCCAGCGTGCTGGCCTCCAGCCAGTCGTGGGTGACGATCACGGCCGGAATGTTCAGCGTGTGCAGCCAGCGCCGGAGCTTGCGCCGTAGTACATCCCGCGTGGGCCCATCCAGTGCCGCGAGCGGTTCGTCGAGCAGCAGGAGCCGAGGGCGTGGTGCCAGGGCCCGTGCCAGCGCTACGCGCTGCTGCTGCCCTCCCGATAGCTCGTGGGGATAGCGATGAGCCAGCTCTTCCAACTCAAACAAAGTAAGCAGCTCGCTCACGCGACGCCGACGTTCAGCACGTGGCAGGTGCACCAGGCCGAAGGCGATGTTGTCCGACACCGTCCGATGTGGAAACAGCGCATATTCCTGAAAAAGAAAACCAATGCGACGTCGCTGAGGAGGGACATGGTGCCCCGTAGCCGCGTCAAACCAGACCTCATCGCCTATCTGGATGCGTCCTTCGTCGGGTCGCTCCAGACCGGCCAGGCAGCGCAAGAGCGTCGTCTTACCGCTGCCGGAAGGACCGAACAGCACGGTAACGGTCGCCGGATCAAGCGACTGCTGCCAGGTCGCCGCCACCTCAAAAGACGAAGAATACCGGCAAACAATATGCACCTCAAGCGCTACACCCATCGGCGCAGGCCCTTCCGTTCAAGCAGATAAACCAGCGTCAGCACGCTTACGGCAAAGACGACCAGGAGCAGCGCCATGCGATCGGCTGCTGCATAGTTCAGCGCCTGCACTTCGTCGTAAATGGCAATGGAAAGC
This sequence comes from Rhodothermus sp., assembly GCA_030950375.1. Lineage (GTDB taxonomy): Bacteria > Bacteroidota > Rhodothermia > Rhodothermales > Rhodothermaceae > Rhodothermus. The sequence goes on from JAUZRN010000047.1 coordinate 26,530, forward strand.
GTGCGAGTGACACCGGGGATATTGCCGCCCACCATAAGCACGACGCCAAATTCGCCCAGACTGTGCGCAAAGGTGAGTACCAGTCCGGTCAGGATGCCGGGCCAGGCCAGCGGGAGCATGACGCCGGTAAAGGCGCGCCAGCGGGAGACGCCCAGGCACCAGGCCGCTTCGATCAGGCGGCGATCGACACTCTGAAAAGCGGCTGTGAACGGGCGTACGGCAAACGGCAGATTAAACAGCACTGACCCCAGCACGATGCCGGGAAAGGTAAAGGCCAGACGATCAACGCCGATCAGGGCCAGCAACTGGCCGATCAGACTGTCGGGTGCTGTAGCCACCAGCACGTAAAATCCGACCACCGTGGGCGGCAGTACCAGGGGCAGGGTAACGAGGGCTCCGATCACGCCGCGCCCCGGAAAGTGCGTGGTCGCCAGCCAGTAAGCCAGCGGCAATCCCAGCACGAAGAGTAGTCCGGTCGTCCACAGTGCCAGGCGTAGCGTTACCCAGGCAGCGGTCCAGTCCATAGCGTATTGGTTGCGTCTGGAAGCGCAAAACCATAACGTTGCAGGATAGTGCGACCTTCCGAACCTTGCACGAAACGCCAGAACGTCCATACCTCGGAACGAGCGGCTGCTCGACGCAGCACAACAGCCCCTTGCTCAATAGGCGAATAGCTGTTTGGAGGAAGAGGTCGATAGCGGCCGCGCTGTTGCATCTCGGGCGCCAGGGCCAGCGATAGCGCAATGAGCCCCGCATCGGCAGCACCACTGGCCGCAAACTGAGCAGCCTGGGCCACGTTCTCCCCAAACACGAGTCGGCCGCGCAGGCGTTCGTAGAGCCCCAGTGACCGCAGGGCGGTAATCGCCGCCCGTCCATAGGGCGCATGTCGGGGATTGGCCAGAGCCAGCCGGCGAATGGCCGGTCCGGCCAGTTCGTCCCAGGAGGCAAGCGCCAGCGGTGAATTTTTCGGTACCCACACGACCAGTTGGCCGATGGCATACAGAAAAAACGACGAGTCCACGGCCAGCCCTTCAGCAATCAGCCTGCGCGGATAATCGGCATCGGCCGAAAAGTAGAGATCGAACGGCGCCCCATTGCGAAGCTGCGTAAAAAGTTGCCCGGAGGCGCCATAACTGATCTTCAGGCGGATGTTTGGATGCGCTCCTTCGAAGCGTTCGCGCAGCGCTTCAAAGGCATAACGCAGGTCAGCGGCAGCTGCTACCTGCACCTCACGGGCAACCGGTGTCTGCGGCTGCCGACACCCACCGGTAAGCAATAGCAGCCCGCTCAGCAGTTCAAAGCAACGACGTTTCCACATCCTGCAACCAGTCCAGCAGCATTTCTACATAACGCCTTCGATAGTGCCATACTGCGCGGGCGAAACCGTCTGCGGATGGAGGGGCCTTCGGCAACTCGTCCAACCACCGCTGGCATACGGCCCGTTGTTTTTGAAGCAACACGCGAACAGCTTCCGGTCCATCACGTCGGGCCAGATAGAGTTTGGCCAGGAACAGTTGCCGGATGTCGCGGCCGTGTTGAACCGGCTCGGTACGCCATTGCCGGTAGCGGGCTTCGCCCGCCGGCGTCAACCGGAAAACCCGACGGGCCGGCCGGCGAACCTGGGGTACAAGCTCCGAGCGAATCAGGCCCTCACGTTCTAACCGGCCCAGCATGGCATAGAGCCGGGGCAACTTCAGCCGCCAGATCATCCATAGGCCGTCCGACCGCCGCAGCTCCCGGTAGAGGGCATAAGCATGCCGTGGACCTGACGCCAGCAGGCCCAGCAGTACATAGGCAATCATTTTCAATGGATGAATATTCAAGAGATGAATATAAGCGTCAGTCTCCGAAGAGAAAAGACAGGTCGTAAATTGGACGACACGGGGCCGTTGCGAGGAGAAGATGCACGTTGTTACCGAATACGTCGATCGGCTGGTTTGCAGCGGCTGTGGAGCGGCATATGCCCCCGAGCTCCTGCACACGATCTGTGCGCGTTGTGGTAAACCACTGCTGGTTTCGTATCGATGGGACGCACTGCGCGGGCGATTTCGTCCTGACCTGTTGGCAGGGCGGGTCCGCAGCCTCTGGCGCTATGCAGAGGTGCTACCGATTCCTTTTGATGCTTCCTTTACGTTGGGTGAGGGATGGACGCCGCTGTTGAAGCAACCGCGGCTGGGACAGGTGCTGGGCCTGCCCAACCTGTACGTGAAAGACGAGAGTCTGAATCCAGGGGGTAGCTTCAAGGCGCGGGGACTGGCAATGGCGGTGGCGGCCGCAGCGCTTCGCGGTGTGCGGCATGTAGGAGTGGCTTCGGCGGGCAACGCGGCCGGCGCCCTGGCGCTGTACGCGGCTCGAATGGGACTGCAGGCTACCATTTTTTTGCCGGAAGCGACGCCTGAGCCGGCCGTGTGGGAGTGTCGGATGGCGGGAGCGGAGGTGCATCGGGTGCCCGGAACCATTGCTGAAGCGGGGGTTGCTTTTGAAGCGTATCGCCAGGAGCACCCGAACATTTTCAGCGTGGCCACGCTTCGGGAGCCATATCGGCTGGAAGGCAAGAAAACCATGGGCTATGAGCTGTTCGAGCAACTCGGTGGACGGCTGCCCGACGTGATTCTTTACCCCACGGGTGGAGGTACCGGCCTGATCGGCCTGTGGAAGGCGTTCGAGGAAATGGAGAGGCTGGGATGGATGGGCACGGAGCGGCCCCGTATGGTGGCTGTGCAGGCGGCCGGCTGTGCACCGATCGTGCGTGCTTTTCACGAGGGGCAGGATGCGGCACCTGTCTGGGAAGACGCGCAGACTATCGCGGCCGGTCTACGTGTGCCGAAGGCACTGGGAGATTTTCTCATACTGCGGGCGCTTCGGGAAAGTGGCGGCACGGCGGTGGCCGTGGAGGACACCGAAATGCTGCAGGCCATGCGACGCTGGGCCCAGACCGAAGGTCTCCTGGCCGCCCCGGAAGGGGCCGCCACGCTGGCAGCTCTGATCCGGCTGCGAGAAACGGGATGGGTGCATCCCGACGAAACGGTCGTACTCTTCAACACCGCCACGGCGCACAAGTATCCGGACGTGATACGCCAGGCACTTCGGCTATAACGAACGCCCCGCTAAAGCTCC
>JAUZRN010000048.1 GCA_030950375.1 Rhodothermus sp.
CTGCGAGATCATGGGTATGAATAACGCCGCTGGGCGGCATGCAGCGTGTTGCGTAGCAGTAGCGCGATGGTCATCGGGCCAACGCCGCCAGGCACTGGCGTAATCCAGCTGGCCTTTGCGGCAACGGCCTCAAAGTCCACATCCCCCACCAGGCGGTAGCCACGAGGATGGGTGGGGTCGTCTATGCGGTTGATGCCCACGTCGATGACGACAGCGCCTTCGCGTACCATGTCGGCCGTGATGTAGTGCGGGCGGCCAATGGCGGCCACCAGGATGTCGGCCATGCGGGTGAGCGCAGTCAGATCGCGCGTGCGGCTGTGGCAGACCGTAACGGTGGCATCGATCCCGCGGTGCAGCAGCAGGGCCGCCAGCGGGCGTCCTACGATATTGGAACGGCCCACTACCACGGCATGCTTACCGGTCGTTTCGATCCCACTACGCCGAAGCAACTCCAGGATGCCGGCCGGCGTGGCCGGTACAAATCCGGGTTCGCCGAGCAGCAGGCGACCCGCATTGATCGGGTGGAAACCGTCCACGTCTTTATCGGGACGGATCGCGTTCAGCACGCGGCTGGGATCGATGTGGGCGGGCAGGGGAAGCTGCACCAGAATGCCGTCCACACCGTCATCGTCGTTTAACCGTGCGATTTCGGCCAGCAACGCCCCTTCGGAGATGGACGCATCAAAACGCAGCGTATCGCTGGCAATGCCGACTTCGGCCGCTGCCTTTGTCTTGCCGCGTACGTAGGAAGCCGATGCTGGATCGTCGCCTACCAGAATAACGGCCAGATAAGGACGACGATGGCCGGCCTGCAGCCAGGCATCGACTTCTGCTTTCACTTCGGCGCGCACCTGCGCTGCAATCGCTTTGCCGTCGATGATCTGTGCCACGATGTTGTCGGGCAATTGGTTAGTGGGGGTCGGACCGCTATAAAGCTACGGAACGGGCTGGCATCTGGAAACGAAACCTTCAGGAAAACAAAAAAGCATCCTGTGGGCTTGACCTTCAGACCGCCCGGTCGATAATTTTAAAGAAGCTGCGGTTTGATCCATTCACTTTCTGGCTCCTGCGTATCGCGGTAAGGGGTACTACAGTGCAATTGGGGTACGAGCCCTGACGGGTGTTCATCATGGTGGAGGTGTGTGTGTATACCTTCCGGCAACGCGTACGCGGGAGCGCAGCCTGTCTGCTTGTCCTTTTCGGGTTAGCGCTGGGGGCGGTAGCGCAGCCGGTTACGATTCGCTCGCTGGGGCGTGCGCTGCAGGAAGAGGTCCTGGAAGTGGTGGCTCACTGGTCGCGGCCGCTGGCGGTTGCACTCGACTCGGCGGGTGTGCAGGAGCTCTCCTGGAAGGCCATCGTGGCAGCTACCGATGGCGTCTGGGAAACGTCCGAGACGGTCTGGCTGCCTGCGCAGCTCATGCCCCGCCTTGAGCTACTGGCCGCCGACTACGAAGAGGTAGCGCTGACGTCAGGACCCGGGAGCGCTTCACTGGTGGCCTGGCTTAGCCAGCCGCCTGTCGAGCTCGTGGGCATCGGCATGGAGCGACGTCGCCCGGCCGGTACGCTCAGCGCGCGGCTCCTCGTCTATGATGAAGCCCGACAGGTGCTCCGACGCTACCGACGGCTACAGGTGCGCTTGCGCTATCCTGTTGCGCGACCTTCGGTGCTGGGAATGAGGCTGCAGCCGGCGAACAATCCGCATCTACAGGTTACGCGTAGCGTGCTGGCTGATGGCGCTATCGTTAAATTTCCTATACAGGAAGAGGGCCTGTATCGAATCGATCGGGCCACGCTGGCTGAACTGCTGGCGCGCGTTGGACGCTCTGTGGACGAGATCGATCCCCGGCAGCTTCAGCTTTTCGGCAATGGCGGACGGCCGCTTCCGGCGCTGAACAGCGCCCCGAGACCGGTCGATTTGATTGAAAATCCGGTCTGGCGTATCGGGCTCGACGATGGCTCCTTCGACGAAGGCGATGCGCTGATCTTCTACGCCGCCGGTGTGCAGGGCTGGACCTACAATGCGCAGCGAGGCGAATGGGAGCACTATACGCATCCCTTTTCCAATGCGAACTACTACTTTCTCAAGATAGGAGATCGGCCCGGACGCCAGCTTGCAACGACACCGTTCCCGAATGCGCCAGATGCCCAGCCGGTCAGACAGCTGATCGGACGCTACGTGGTCGATCCGGAAGATTTTCTCTGGAGCAAAGAGGGCATCGCCGAGGGTAAGGGGAGCGGCCTGACCTGGGTGAGCGTGCCCATCTCTCCGGCTGGACGGCTACGTATCCTGGAAAACGTGGTTCCCCCGGGACTGACGGCCGGAACGGTCACCTATCGCGCACGCGTAGCGATTCGGTCGAATCCAGTCGCCTATGCCGTATTTGTATCGCGTGGACAGGAGCTGGCCCGGGCATCGGCCGGGGTCACCTTTCCGGATCCGGAGAGCCCTGTTGCACGGGCTACGGAAGTAACCTTTACCCAGGCGCGGGCTACGGCCGCGCCGCTGGAACTCGAAATGACGCTGACCAATCCCGGTGGCGATCCACGGGCAGCGCTGGAATGGTTACGCGTCTTCTATCCCATGCGGCTGGTGGCGACCGACAACTACCTGCGCTTTTTTACCCCACCGGGTCAGACCGGCACGTTCGAGTTTTTGCTGGAAGGCTTCCAGGAGGTGCCGCAGGTCTGGGACGTAACCGAGCCCGGCGCCATCCATCGGCTGGAGGTCCGATCGGCTCCCGGCGGCTATCGCGTCCAGGTGGTCTGCAACGACCCCGAGCGTCCCTGCGAACTGGTCGCCTTCACACCGGCGGCAGTGCGCTCGCTTGACCCTTCCGGCGCGCAACGCGTGCCGAACCAGAACCTGCACGGCATCGACTTTTATCCAGAGCTGGCCATCGTCACCGCTGATACGTTTCGTACATACGCCGAACAGCTGGCCGAACACCGACGCCGGCAGGGCCTTCGGGTAGTCGTGGCGACCGTTGAGCAGATCTACAACGAATTTTCAGGAGGGGTGCCCGACATGCGCGCCGTGCGCGACTACCTGAAGTTTCTCTATGACCGTGCCCCGGATGAAACCTCCCTGCTGCGCTATGCGCTGCTGTTTGGCGATGGGCATTACAACTACCGCGAGCTCTGGCAGAAACCCACGCTGAAGAACTGGGTCCCGCCCTACGAGACGGTCGACTCCTACCACCCGATCAATTCCTACACCAGCGACGACTACTTCGGACTGCTGGATGATAACGAAGGGCTGTGGATCGACTACGGCGCCGGGGCCTACAGCACGGAACGGCTGGACCTGGGCATCGGACGCCTGCCCGTGCAGACTCCCGAAGAGGCACAGCAGGTGCTGAACAAAATCTTCCGTTACGAAAGTCCCGAAACCTATGGCCCCTGGCGACTCCGCTACACGTTTGTGGCCGACGATGGCCCCACCGGGGTAGCAGCCCAGCAAAACGACTTGGACCTGCATGTGCAGAACATTGATGTGGTGGCCGAAGAGGTGAAGCAATTCTTTCCAACCATCGACGTGCAGAAAATTTATGCCGTCTCCTATCCCCGCGTCTTTATGGGCATCTGGCGTATTCCCGATGCGCGTCGAGACATTCTACGGGTGCTGGAGGCAGGAACGCTGGTGTTTAACTACAGTGGACATGGTAGCAGCGACGTCCTGGCCCAGGAAGAGATCTTCACCCGAGAAGATGCGGCGGCCCTGACCAACCGCGATCGATTGGCGGTGTTTATCACAGCCACCTGCACCTGGGGACGCTGGGATATGACCGAGAAGCAGAGTGGGGGCGAGGTGCTGTTGTTGAATCCTGAGGGCGGGGCCATCGCGGTCTTCAGCGCTGTACGGCTTGTCTATACTTCGCCGGACACGAGCGTGCTGAATGTGGGATTGAATCGTATGCTCAACAAGTATCTGTTTCGTCCGGAACCCGATGGCCAGATGCCGCGCCTGGGGGATGCGCTGCGACGCATGAAAAATACACGGGCCGGCCTGCAGAATAATAACCGTCGCTTCAATCTGCTGGGCGATCCCACCCTGCGCCTGGGGCTCCCATACCGCCGGGTCGTTGTGGAAAGCATCAACGGACAGGTGCCTGATCCTGAACAGCCTGTTCCCATGCGTGCGCTTGAACGGGTAACGGTGCAGGGCTACGTGCAGAACACTGCCGGCCAGGTCGATACCGGCTTTCATGGCGTGGCCACCCTCACCGTCTTTGATGCCGAACGGCAAAAGCCGTTACCGTACTGGCGCTACATGCCCACGCCGTACTACCTTGTGCGGGAAGATCTGATCTGGCGGGGCCAGGTAGACGTGCGCAGCGGGCGCTTTGCGGCCACCTTCGTGGTTCCCAAAGACATCCTTTACAGCAACCGACACGGTCGCCTCTCGGTCTATGCCTTTAATAGCGAAGAGCACGCGGCCGGCTCTACCGAAGGCTTTGTAGTGGGGGGAACGGCGGCGTCCATTCCGGACGATCGAGAAGGACCAGAGATCCAGCTCTATCTGAACGACACCACCTTCGTCTCCGGTGGGCTGGTTCCTCCCAATCCCCGGCTGATCGTGGAGCTCTACGATGCCTCTGGCATCAATACGGTAGGGGCCGGCCTGGGCCACGAGCTGCTGCTGATTATTGATGGCGATGAGGCCCGGGCCCAGAACCTGAGCAGCGCCTTTCAGAGCGCGCCGAATTCCTATCAGCGGGGCCGGGTGGAATGGACGCTGACCGACCTGGAGCCGGGGCCGCATACGCTGACCGTGCGGGCCTGGGACGTGCTCAACAACGTCAGTACCGCCTCGCTGGATTTTATCATCAGCGACGATCAGAAGCTCGAACTCCGCAACGTGTTCAACTATCCGAATCCGACAACCGGCCCCACACGGTTTGTGTTTGAACACAATCAGCCAGCCGGCACGCCCGCTCGCGTACAGATACGCATCTTCACGCTGAGCGGACGTCCGGTGCGCACACTTGATGGGAGCGAGACGCTTCCAACCGGGGTGCTGCCGGCTAACCTGGTTGTGATCCCCTGGGATGGACGCGATGAAGACGCCGATCTGCTGGCCACAGGTATCTACCTGTATCGCCTGCGGGTCGAAATAGAACGGCCAGACGGCACGCGCCAGGTGGCCGAACATATCGACCGCCTGGCCATCATTCGCTGAACTGGTCCTGTTTTTGTTTCAAATAGAGAACCTGAAAGGAAAACAAGGGGTTATCCTTCAAAACCGGAGAACGTTATGCGTATGGTTCGACACACATGGTGCACGTTTTGCGCACTACTGGGACTGATATACCTGGTGGGGCAGCCGGCCTTCGCCCAGGTGGGCGGTGCCGCTGTCCTGTTCCTTCAGATCGAGCCCGATAGTCGGGCGGCCGGCATGGGTAATGCCGGGGTTGCGGTGGCCGACAACGCGTATGCCCTGTTCTGGAATCCAGCAGGGCTGGCTTTCCAGCCGGCTGCCGTCGAAGTGTCGCTGACCCACTCGAACTGGCTTCCGGAATTCAACGCCGGCCTGTACTACGAGTACATGGTCGGGCGTTTTTCAATCGGAAAGCTGGGGAATGTGGGCGCCCACGTAACGCTGCTCAACATGGGCGAACACGAATGGCGGGATGAAAACAACAATCCGCTGGGCACTTTCCGCTCCTACGATATCGCTGTGGGCGTTTCTTACGGCTATGCACTCAATGAACGGCTGGCCCTGGGCCTGGGCGTGCGCTACATCTATTCGAATCTGGCCTCGGGGATTGAGGTCGAAGGCCGGCGCACCAAGGCCGGCAAGTCGTTCGGCATGGATGTGGGAGTGCTCTACCGGACCGAACCGTTCAGTCTGGGCGGTCAGACACGGGCGCAGTTCTCGGCCGGCTTTAACCTGAACAATATGGGGCCGCAGATCCAGTACTCCGACGGGGCCCAGAAAGACCCGATCCCGACGAACCTGCGTTTTGGCTATGCCTTTACCATTGATCTGGATCCTTACAACCGGATTACCTTTGCCAACGATTTTACCAAACTGCTGATTCGCGTGCGGAGTGACTCCACGGGCTCCCGGGCCGATCCTTTCTACAAAGCTATCTTTACCGCCTGGCGGCCGATCAAGGTGCGCACTAACGCACTGAACGAAGAGGAAGCGCAATATCGCACGCTGAATATCTTCGAGCAACTCATGATCGGACTGGGCGTGGAGTACTGGTACAACCAGCTCTTTGCCCTGCGGACCGGCTTCTTCTATGAAAATCCCTACAACGGCAACCGGCAGTTTCTGACGTTTGGAGCCGGACTGCGCTACAATATTCTGGGCGTGGACTTCTCCTACGTGTATGCGCTCAAAGAAAACCACCCGCTGGCCAACACCATGCGCTTTTCGTTGCTGCTGAACTTTAAAAAGTAGCATCTTCAGCGGCGCTTACCACACCAAAGGGCGTCTGCCAGAAAGGCAGGCGCCTTTTGATTATCGGGCATCCAGACAGAAGCGGAACGCAGCAAAAAGATCTGAGCGGGCAAGCAGCGGTACGTTCGGGACAAACAGGTCGGACCCGAACAAGGCCGGGCATTTTCGTAGGCTTGCAATCTTGTGCGTCATTTCGGTTCTTTGGGCATCATGCAGGAGGTAAAAGCCAAGATATATGATGCCCTGGTATCGCAAATTGCACTGGCAGATTCTGATCGGACTGGTGCTGGGTTTGCTGTTTGGTCTGCTGGCAGCTGCACAGGGGTGGAGTCGCTTTGTGACACACTGGGTGGCCCCGTTCGGGATAATCTTCATCAATCTATTGAAGCTGATCGCGGTCCCGCTGGTGCTGGCCTCGCTGATCGTTGGAGTGACGTCCCTGTCGGATCTGAAGCGGCTGTCGCGGATTGGCGGTAAGACGATTGCCATTTACATCGCCACAACGACGGTGGCCATCACGATCGGATTAGGGCTGGTGAACGTGCTTCGGCCGGGTCATGCTGTACCGCCTGAGATGCGAGCGCGCCTGCAGGAAGCCTATGAGGCCGATGTCGAGACGCGCGCTGAGCTGGCTGAACAGGCGCGTCAGCGAGGCCCCCTTCAGGTGCTTGTCGACATCGTGCCCGAGAACGTTTTCGGTGCGGCGTCCAATAACCGCAACATGTTGCAGGTAGTCTTTGTGGCGCTGTTTGCCGGGATTGGCCTTCTGCTGATTCCTGCGGAAAAAGCACAACCGGTCATTGCCTTTTTTGATGGCGTCAACGCCCTGGTGATCCGACTGGTGGAGCTCATTATGCGGATAGCGCCGATCGGGGTCTTTGCGCTCCTGGCTGACACGATCACCTCGGTAGCCCGAGACAACCTGCAGCAGGTTTTTGAGCTGCTGGGTGCGCTGGGCTACTACAGTCTGGCGGTCGTGATGGGCTTGCTTATCCACACCCTGGGCACGTATCCCCTGTTGCTCAGGCTGCTGACCCGTATGCCACTGAAAACGTTCTTTGCCGGCATCGCGCCGGCGCAGCTCGTGGCTTTTTCGACCTCGTCGAGCGGGGCCACGCTGCCCGTCAGCATGGAATGTGCCGAAAAGAATCTGGGGGTTTCGGAGGAAGTTTCGTCGTTTGTGTTGCCACTGGGAGCCACCATCAACATGGATGGTACGGCCCTCTATCAGGCCATAGCGGCTGTGTTTATTGCCCAGACGTTGGGCCTGGGACTCGATCTGAGTGCGCAGCTTACAATCCTGCTTACGGCGGTGCTGGCTTCGATCGGCACGGCGGCCGTCCCCAGTGCCGGCATTGTCATGCTGGTTATCATTCTGGAGTCGGTAGGGGTCCCGAGTGCCGGTATTGCACTGATTCTGGGCGTGGACCGTGTGCTGGATATGTGCCGTACGGTAACGAATGTGACGGGTGACCTGACGGTAGCTACGGTGGTAGCGGCCACGGAAGGTCAACTGGCCCTGCCAGTCCCTGAAACAAAAAGCGCCTCCTGACAGGGAAAGGAGGCGCCTTTGGGCGTCGCGTGCCGTGCTCGACAGGGGACGACAAGCCGGGGTCAGTTGCGCGTTGTGTATTGCCGAAAGCGAATCCAGATGCGGCAGGCTATCGCGCTTTCACCAAAGGGGCAGTTAAAGTGGCGATAGGCAATCCAGCCCATGCGCTCGGACACCACACGCAACCGCCGCGAGAGTTCATCCAGTTGCTTCGAAAGCTGCCGAAAGGCCTGGGCCATGCGTTCGTTAGGACGTTCCATGCAGATCTCCAGAGCTAACGGTTTGTCGGGGAAGACTACCTCTAAAGTGCAAGAGCGACTATAGAAAAACATGCGCTTTTGGCGCATGGCCCCGCCCAGTCTCGGCGCATTTTACGGATGAAGAGGACGCACGCTGATCTCTTTGAAATAGACCACGTCGTCCGGACCGTGATTCTGCAGGCCTATATAACCCTCCAGCGGGCGCGGCCCCCGGTCCGGTTCATACCAGGCCTTTTTGGGCGGTACCGGATCGCCTTCGGTATAGTCGGTGACCAGCACTCCGTTGATATGCACGATCGTACGCGGCCCATCCAGTGTGATCTCCATCACGTTCCATTCACCGGGACGGCTGGGGCGGGCTTTTGCCTTTGTCAGCGAATAGAGTACGCCCGTGCAGTGATAGTCATCCCCGTGATCGTCGATCTGCACTTCGTAGCCGCGGTTGACAGGCATCCAGGGCTCGGTGGGCGGCTCTGGAATGCGGATGAATACGCCCGAGTTTTTGCCTCCCGGATTTTTGTAGACGATGCGAATGACGACGTTGCCAAACTTCTGACGGGTGTACCAGAGCAGGCCCATGCCCCCTTCAGTCTTGAGCAGGCCGTTTTCCACGACAAAACGTCCTTCTCCTACATGCTGCCAGCCACTCAGATCTTTGCCGTTAAAAAGGGGCGTCCAGAGGGTATCTGAAGCAGCCAGGCAGGGGATAGACAGCAACGGCAGTAACAGACCGCAAAGCAAGCGCATGGACGTATGCGAATGGGTGGTTGGTCAGGCCAAGATACAAAAAAAGCCGGCAGGCAACAGCCGGCTTTCCGTGCGCCCGGCAGGATTCGAACCTGCGACACCCAGCTCCGGAGGCTGGTGCTCTATCCACTGAGCTACGGGCGCCTGTCCAACTACCTCTTGAATATAGGCGTGCACATCACTTGTTGTCCATGCATTCCTCATGAAGGTACACGCCGCTGCATAGCGCCGCACGATACGCTTCGAGCCCCGGCTACGTTCCCGCCCGCGTGGCTTTCCTGGAAGGAACCGGCTGCCGTATCTTCGGGCCAGAAACGATTAACCGAAGCGTCTCATGTCGGAACAGACTGCCTGGCTGAATGGACCGTTGGAGCGCGCCCAGTGGCCGCCGTTGTTGATGGCCGTGCTGGGGCTGGTACTGGCGTTTGTGTTGTTTCAACTGGTGATCAGTCCGCTGGTGCTGGTATGGGGTGTCCTGAGCTACGGCGAGGATCTGTCTGTACTGATGGATCTGCCGCGCCTGGTGGAGCAGCGGCCCGGGCTCCTGTTGCTGGCGAACACCGCCGGGCAGGTGCTGGGGCTGGCGCTGCCGGCCTGGCTGCTGACGCTGCTGCACACACGTGACGCCCGTCGCTTTTTACGGCTTCGGCCAGCACAGGGGCGAGACCTGGGCTGGGCATTGCTGGGGCTGGCCTTTCTGATGCCGGTGGTACAATGGCTGGGGCACGTGAACGAGGCGCTGCCGTTGCCTGAGTCGTGGCGCGCCTTCGATGCTATGCAGATGGAGCTGATTGAGGCCGCATTGCGTGGTGGACTCAACGTAGGCGCGAACCTGTTGGTCCTGGCTGTCGTACCTGCTTTCTGTGAAGAGCTGCTATTTCGGGGCTATGTGCAGCGACAGGCTGATCGGGGACTGGGAGCGCTCGGCGGCGTGCTTTTTTCAGGGATTGTGTTCGGGCTCTATCATCTGCGACTGACGCAAGCCTTGCCGCTGTGCGTGCTGGGCGTGTATCTGGCCTACCTGGTCTGGCGTACCCGCAGCCTGTGGAGCGCGATCATCGTTCATCTGGCCAACAATGCCTTTTCGGTATTGTTGGCGGCCTATGCCGAGTATCATCCCCGACTGAGCTGGCAGGACCTGGAGCAGATGGAGCTGCCCTGGTACCTGGTAGGACTGGGAGCGCTCGGCTTTGGCTGGGTGCTGTATCGGATGGAGCGCCGAGCCCGCTTGTTGCCAACCTGACAGTGCATTGCCATGGCTGATCCTGCCCAACACGAAGACTGGGTCGAAGTCTTTCGAAGCAGCACCGACTACGAGGCCGATATCGTACGGGATCGGCTGGACGATGCCGGTATCCCGGCCATTGTCTTTACGCAGCGAGACCATGTCTTTAACCTGAACGTGGGTCATCTGGCGCTGGTCAGCGTGCGCGTGCCCGTATCCTATGCCGAGGCCGCCCGTCGCATTCTATCCGAGCCGGTCGATGAGGAGACGCTACGCCGGGCCGCCGAAGCAGCCGATCCTGAGGCGTCCCCGGCCCACGATCCGGACACCGAAGCGCGTCTCGACTCGGGTGCTGACCACCTGGGACTGGACCTGCCCGACAATGAAGAACCGCCGACCGGGTGAACGCACGCGTAGCCCGACCTCCAATCTGCTGCTGCGGATCCTGACAGCCCTGGTAGGTATTCCGCTGCTGGTGGGGGCGTTATGGCTGGGCGGACCGGTGTTTACCGCGGTAATCCTGGTGCTGGCTGTCGTCGGCATGGCCGAAAGTTACCGGCTGCTGCACGGGGCGGGGCTGCCGGCCTATCGCAGTGGCGGGTTGCTGCTGGGCTTACTGCTGGTCCTGATCCCCGTCTGGGCACCGGCATTGCCCCTGGCCATTGTCTGGGGGATCGGCTTGCTGGTGCGGACACCGTTTCGCCGCGTGCCGCTCGCTGAGGCGCCAGTACGACTGGTGGCCACCTTCTTCGGGGCATTGTATCCGGCCGCTCTGCTGGGAGGGCTGCTGGCGCTGCGGCTGCATGCTGGCCCGACCGACCGGCAGGCCTTCTGGATCACGCTGGGATTGCTGGTAATGATCTGGGCGGCCGACACGCTGGCCTATGCCGTGGGCCGATGGGCCGGAAAGCGGCCGTTAGCGCCGCGTATCTCGCCGGGCAAGACCTGGGAAGGCTTCTGGGGAGGACTGTTGGGCGCACTGTTGGCCGCCGTTGTGCTGCGCCTGAGTGCACTCGACTTCCTGGCCTGGCCGCACGTGCTCGTCCTGGGACTCCTCTGTGGAGGGCTCGGACCGCCGGGCGATCTGACCGAAAGCCTGCTCAAGCGAGCTGCCGGGGTCAAGGATTCGGGTCACCTGTTGCCCGGACACGGTGGCGTGCTCGATCGCTTCGATGCCCTGCTGGTCGTAGCCCCGCTGGCCTACTGCTACCTCCGCTGGGTAGCCGGCGTGTATGGCTGAAACGTGGAACGGCCCGCCAGACGTCCTGTATAAACTCCCAGCCTCGAAACTCAGGAAAGCTGGGTATGGGCATCTTTCTTCCCGGGCGCAAAGTGACACCCCGGCGTTTTTCCTACGAGCCACGCTACTACAACCCGGAACGTGAGGAGCGGCTGCGCCGACGGCTGCGCATCGAACGCCGGGCGCTTTCCAAACGGCGTAGCCCGCTCAGCCTGATTTACTTCATCATTCTCCTGCTGATGGCCCTGTACGTCTATAACGCGCTGGGCTGAAGCTGTATGATCCGAACCCCAGACGTATGACAACAGAAGCGGAAGCCGCCGACAGCCTGATCCGGATCATGCCGGAATCCCTGGCGAACAAAATTGCCGCCGGGGAGGTCGTGCAACGTCCGGCTTCAGTTGTCAAAGAGCTTGTCGAAAACGCACTGGATGCCGGTGCCCGGACAATCACGGTCATTCTCAAAGAGGCTGGCAAAACGCTGGTGCAGGTGGTCGACGACGGCTGCGGCATGAGTCCGACCGACGCCCGCCTGTGCTTTCAGCGACATGCCACCAGTAAGATTCGTTCGCTTGAGGACCTTGAACGCATTCGTACGCTGGGCTTTCGCGGTGAGGCACTGGCGTCGATCGCTGCCGTAGCGCGGGTTGAGCTGAAGACAAAACGGTCGCAGGATCCGGCAGGCTACCGGGTACAGATTGAGGGAGGCCAGCTGGTGGCAGCTGAACCCTGTGCTACGGCCGATGGCACATCGGTGGCCGTGCGCAATCTGTTCTACAACGTGCCAGCCCGCCGCAACTTTCTCAAAACGCCCGCCACCGAGTTCAAGCATATCGTAGAGACGTTTCAGGTACTGGCCCTTTCGCACCCGGAAGTGGGTTTTACGCTCATTCACGACGACGTGGAAATCTATCACCTGGCGCCCGAAAACGATCCGTCTCTCGCCGAACGATTACGCCGGCGCATTGGCGCACTCTTCGGGCCGGAATACGCCCTGCAGAGCATCCCGGTCGAGGAGATTACAAGTTACCTCTCGGTTCGGGGATTCCTGGGACGGCCTGAACTGCACCGAAAAAGTCGCGGTGAGCAGTTCTTTTTTGTGAACCGTCGCTATGTGCGCCACCGCTATCTGGAACATGCCGTCTCAGGGAGCTACGAACATCTGATCCCCGAAGGGACGCATCCATTCTTCGTACTGTTTCTGGAGCTGGATCCACGACATGTGGACGTGAACGTGCACCCGACCAAGGCGGAAGTCAAGTTCGACGATGAGCGCGGCATCTATGGGGTGCTCCGGGCCATTGTACGACGGGCCCTGGGGATGGCCAACCTGATACCTCAGTTGGAACCGGCTGCCACCGTGGTGATGCCCTCCCGCAACGAGGCCGCCGCTGCGCAACCGTCGTTGCGTAGGAACCGACCTGGCAGTGTGCCGCTGCGCGTTCCTCCCGGCGAGCTGAGCCGCCGACTGTATGCCGTGGAGACGGAAGCGGAATCGCCGGCTGTGCAACAGACGGTGCTCCCGTCAGGCGTACGGCCGGAAGCCGACGAGGAGACACCCGAGCACCATACGCTGCTCTGGCAGGTGCACGACCGCTACATCCTGACGCAGATTCGATCCGGCCTGCTGCTGATCGACCAGAATGCAGCGCACGAACGCATCCTTTACGAGCGGGCACTCCGCAGCCTGGAGAGCGGCTTCGGCCTGTCCCAGCAGCTGCTTTTTCCGCAGACACTGGAGTTTGCCCCGGCTGACTTCAAGCTGATCGAGGAACTGCTTCCGGAGCTACGCGCTCTGGGCTTCGACCTGGAGTTGTTTAGTGGACGTACTGTGGTGGTACGCGGCGTACCCGACGATATTCGACCCGGTGATGAACGCACAATGCTGGAAGACCTGCTGGCCCAGTACAAGGCGCATCTGCCTCTGCGGCTCTCCAGTCGGGAAAACCTGGCCCGCAGTGTGGCGCGCCGCAATGCGATCCGGCCTGGCACGCGCCTGACGGAAGCGCAGATGCAGGCGCTCATCGACCAGCTCTTTCTCTGTGAGACCCCTTATGTGTCGCCGACCGGACGGCCTACCATGATTCGCCTCACCCTTGAGGAGCTGGACCGACGCTTCAGACGCACGCCTGCCGATCAGTCATGATGCTGCCCGAACGGGTTCGTCACCTCATCGAAACCGAGTCCCTGTTACAGCCCGGCCAGCGCGTGGTGGTAGGGGTAAGTGGAGGCGTAGATTCGATGGTGCTGCTCGAAGTGTTGCGCCGGCTGGGGTATCGTCCGGTGGTTGCACACGTCAACTATCGGCTGCGCGGAGCCGATTCGGAAGCCGACGAAGCCCTGGTACGCCGCTTCTGTCGCCAGCATCAGCTACCGCTCCGGGTGGCCCGTATCGACCTGAAAGCATATACCAGGGGGCGTGCCATCCAGGCAACCGCGCGCAAAGTACGCTATGCGTTCTTCCGACGGGTGGCGCACCGAGAGGACATCGATACCGTGGCTGTGGCTCATCACCGCGATGACCAGGCCGAAACCCTGTTGCTGAACCTGATACGCGGAAGTGGACTGGAAGGCCTCCTCGGCATGCGCCCCCGGCGCCGACTGAATCGGCAAGAAACGATCTGGCTGATACGGCCGATGCTGGGGGTGCATCGGGCCGAGATCCTGGCGTGGGCACGGGCCGAAGGCATTCCCTGGCGCGAAGACGTAAGTAACGTCCGGCTGCAGTATCGACGCGCCTGGATTCGGCACAAAGTGCTGCCGTTGCTGGAGGCCCATTTCGGTACGGGAGTGTCTGAGCGGATGGCCCATACGGCTGAACTGCTACAGGCCTACTACGATACAACCTTCGCACCCGACCTGCAGCGACGCTGGCAGGAGGTGGCCTGTGAACGGGACCGCGCGTTGCGCCTGAAGGCACTCCGCGCGCAACCCCCGGTATGGCAACGCCGCCTGATTCTGGAAGCGCTACGACGCTGGCTGCCGGGCGCGCCCCAGCGCCGTCGGGTCGCCGAACAGGTGGTACAGCTCATGCAGGCCCAGCCGGGACGACGCCTGAAGCTTCGGACCGGAACGATCTGGCGCGACCGCGACACGCTGCGCTTTCGGCACCCACAGGAACCGGTACGACCTGAGGGCGGCTTCCTGCAACCCGGACAGTCTCTCGAACTGGCGGGCGGAACGCTGACAGCTACTTTGATGCACCAGCGGCCTGACCGCCTTGACGCCGGCGCCCCCCTCGTGGTCTATGTGGACGCCGATCAGATCCGATGGCCCCTCAAAGTGCGCCGCTGGCGACCCGGCGACCGTATGCAGCCTCTGGGCATGACCGGACGCAAAAAAGTCAGCGATCTGCTGACTGATCTGAAAGTACCTGTCGATCAGCGCAACCAGTGCTACGTCCTCTGCCAAGATCAGGAAATCGTCTGGCTGGTGGGCTACCGGCTGGCCGACCCCTTCCGGGTGCGCCCTGAAACCCGACGTGTCGTGAAACTGTGCTGGAAACCGCGTACTGCCCTTTCTGAAAAATCTACGATGCCCTAAATTAGACAAACTTTTTAAGCCAACCCTCAAGTACGTATGGCCTGTACGAATACACCGATTCCCTGCGAGATTCCAGATGTTGTAGAGTGCCGAGGCGAACGCTTTCGATTGTTTCTGGATGCCCCGACGCTCCAGCAACGCGTGGCCGAACTGGGACGCCAGATTAGTCGCGATTATGAGGGGCGGCAGCCAATTCTGATCGGGGTGCTCAACGGTGCGTTTATGTTTCTGGCCGATCTCATGCGCTACATCACGATCGACTGTGAGGTGGATTTTCTGAAACTCTCATCGTACGGGGCAGCCAAGGTGTCCAGTGGCCAGGTGTACGAACTGAAAAAGATTGATGCCGATATCCGCGGGCGGCATGTTTTGATCGTGGAAGATATTGTCGATACGGGGCTTTCCATGCAGTTCATTCTGGAACGCTTGAAGGCCCATGGACCTGCTTCGGTGGCGACGGTCACCCTCTTACACAAAGCCGAAGCGACGCAGGTAGAGGTGCCCCTGGATTATGTAGGCTTTCAGATTCCTAACAAGTTTGTAATCGGTTACGG
>JAUZRN010000049.1 GCA_030950375.1 Rhodothermus sp.
CCACCTGAACTGCTCACGCTGCACTTCGACCGCTCGGTGCGCAATCTGCAATGGTCTCCGGACATGCGCTATCTCTACTTCGTGGCCCCCTCCAACGGTGGCTTCCCCCTTTACCGCATCGCGTTCTTCGACCTGCATCCGCCCCGGCCCTCACAGGCTGCGCCCGAAGACACGACCGCTGCCTCTCGCGCCCGCTTTGCTGCCAATGAAGTGGTGCAACGGACACCCAAAATCGAGCGCTTACTCGACTACGACAAGGGTGTGCGCGCTTATGACCTGAGCGAAGCGACCATCTACTACGTACTCACCGAGCCAACCAACCCCTACGAACTCTACGCCGCCGATCTCGCCTTTAAACGCCCCCGCCGTCTCACCGAGCACAACGCCGCCTGGCTACGCACAAAGCGCCTGAGTCGCCCCGAAGCATTTACGCTACGCCGCGATACGCTGGAAATCCAGTACTGGGTCATGAAGCCGGCCTTTTTTGAAAAAGGCCGACGTTATCCTATGCTCCTGGAAATCCACGGCGGTCCGGCCGCCATGTGGGGACCAGGCGAAGCCACCATGTGGCATGAATTCCAGTTCTTTGCCAGCAAAGGCTTTGCCGTTGTGTTCTCCAACCCCCGAGGTTCAGGAGGCTACGGCCGTGCCTTTCGACGCGCCAATTACCAGGACTGGGGCGACGGACCAGCCGGCGATGTGCTGGCTGTCGCCAGCGCAGCCGCCCGCCTACCGTGGATCGACCCAGAACGGCAGGTAGTCACGGGCGGTTCGTACGCAGGCTATCTGACAGCCTGGATTATAGCCCATGACCACCGCTTCCGTGCAGCCGTCGTGCAGCGCGGCGTCTACGATTTACAAACATTTCTGGGCGAAGGTAACGCCTGGCGGCTGGTACCCTGGCACTTCGGAGGCTATCCGTGGGATCAAAACACACCCGCACGCCTGCACGACGACACGGTCTCGGTGCGTGACGTCATCCTGTATAACTCGCCGATCACCTGGGTCCACCAGATCCGCACGCCGCTGCTTATCATGCACAGCGATCAAGACCTGCGTACTGGCGTCATCCAGAGCGAAATGCTTTACAAAAGCCTGAAAATCCTGGGGCGGCCTGTCGAATACGTGCGCTATCCGGATGAAGGACACGAACTGTCGCGCTCCGGTGATCCCCAACGGCGCATGGATCGTATCCTGCGCATCTACGAGTTCTTCATGCGCTACCTGCCGGCCGAAATACCTTCGGCGACGGAATGAATGGCCTCTTTACGTCTGAAGTCCAGCGTCTGCGCCGGGCAATCCGCCGGCTCGATCCCCAGACGGCAGTGGTCCTGCTGGCCGCTCCCTTCCTGGCCTACCTGCAACTGTTGATCGGACGGCGCACGTTCTATCTTGATACGCTGGCCCCGGCGCTAAACCTTCCCACAACGCCCCTGGCCGCATGGACCTGGTGGACAAGCCTGCAGGGCATGCTGGGCTTTGCCGTGCCCGTGTTGCTGCTCCGACTGGGCTTTCGCCGCCGTTTCTCCGAAATCGGACTGCACACCGGCAACCTGCGCTTCGGGTTGCTTGTGCTGGCACTTTACGTGCCCGTTGTGCTCGTCGGCACCTGGTTCCTCTCGGCCGATCCGGCTTTTCAAGCCATTAACCCCCGCCTCCGGGCCGCCGCCTACGACTGGCGCCTCTTTTTGCTGTACGAACTGCTGTTCCTCGTGTACTGGATCGGATGGGAGTACCTCTGGCGCGGCTTCGTGCTGTTCGGAACGGCCCCGGTGCTGGGTCTCTATGCGATCTTCGTACAGATGCTTCCCTTTGCGGCTCTGCACTTTAACAAGCCACCGACCGAAGCCCTGCTTTCAATCCCCGGAGGCCTCCTGCTGGGCGCGCTCGTGTGGCGCTGTCGCGCGTTCTGGATCGCCGTTCCAATCCACTTCGTGCAGATGCTGGCGCTGGATTTCTGGTGCACGCTGCGCCTGCGCACCGGCCTTCAGGGCCTCGACCTGGCTACGCTATGGCACCTGCTGCAGGAGGGCCTATGACCTGAATACTACGCCCATTGTAGTGATCGGCGGTAAAAGGCAGACAGGACGGGCAATTAGCGGCTTTCAATGTACTCGGCTTCAGCACCTCCCATCTTCCATCCAACCGCAAATACACATCCACAACAAACTCACCAGAAAACCCTTTGCACACACCTCAATCCTCCTCAGCCCCTTCCCCTCTCAAATAATTCATCTCGAACAAACGACGATTCCAAAGAAAAAAGACCATGATATCCCCACCATTGCTCACCCGAAATAAAAATCCGAGCGCGTTCGCTTTTAGGCTCAGGTATTGCCCCTATAAGTAAATCATGATAAAAAGGATGATGGATGAGTGCATCTAAAAACTCCGCATCCGAAGGCAACTCCTCACGAGCACCCACCGCCTCATAACTCCGAATGCGCGCCACCACCTCCTCCTCCAACCGCACAAACTGATCCCCCACATGCCGCAACCCCAA
>JAUZRN010000050.1 GCA_030950375.1 Rhodothermus sp.
ACTCACTTTAACAGCACTATGCCTTCGTCGTGCTAAAAGTACAGCGGTTTTGATCCCTGCCAGTATCTGTTCGCCTGCCAAGCCATGCCTTCGGGAGACCTCAGAGGCGGCCCAACCGTATCACCAGACCTATGTTAGGCAGCCAATCCACCCGAAGCACGCGTCGTCGGGAGAATCCGCGTTCCCCTATGCCTGCTACCCGTTCCTCCCACCGAGGAGCAGCTATGCCCCCCCCTTCTATAGCCAGCCATCGTCCCGGAAGCCATAGCCGAACCCCCGGCTCCAGTCCCCAGACAATCACGCTACCCCCAAGAAGTGGATTGGCCATCCCTAGCAAATGCATCCGCCCAAAGACGTCAAGAGGACTCCCGGTATGAGTCACAATCCCAGCAAATCCATCGATCACCAGCAGCAAGTAACCGGCCCCAAGTGTTCCATGCACACCCGGGCTGAGCTCCGCTTCGGCCACCACGCCTAATCCACCGATTATTTTTCCCTGTCCGCCCCACCAGGGCGCCTCCTGTCCATAACTCACCCACGCTGTTTTTCCCACCAATAGGCCCAGTACGACGAGCAGCGTCCTTTTTCCAGGCATTGCTCCGACCCGCTCTCAGCCTGGCTGGAACCTTTACTCCGAGAAAATAAAATTACAAAAATCAGGCCCGATCAATCCCTTATTTCTGATGCGCATTTACACCGAGACAAAATACTGGCAGCCGCTGAAAGATGGGCGTGTCCAGTGCGATCTGTGCCCGCGGCACTGCAAGCTGCATGAAGGCCAGCGCGGCTTTTGTTTTGTTCGGATGAACCAGGACGGACAGATTGTGCTCACCACCTATGGCCGTTCCAGCGGCTTTTGCATCGATCCCATAGAGAAAAAACCCCTGAATCACTTTCTACCGGGTACGGCGGTCCTTTCGTTTGGAACCGCCGGCTGCAACCTGGGCTGCCGGTTCTGCCAGAACTGGGACATTAGCAAATCACGCGAAATGGATACGCTGGCCGATGAGGCCGCGCCCGAAACGATCGCACGTGCGGCCAAAGCGCTGGGCTGCCAGAGCGTCGCCTTCACCTACAACGACCCGGTCATCTTTCACGAGTATGCCATTGAGGTAGCCCGGGCCTGCCACGCACACGGTCTTCGAACGGTAGCTGTCACGGCCGGCTACGTCTGCCCTGAGCCTCGGGCCGAATTCTACGTCCACATGGATGCGGCCAATGTCGATCTGAAGGCCTTTTCCGAAAGCTTCTATCGGAAGATCTGCGCCGGTGCTCTGGCGCCCGTACTCGACACGCTCCGCTACATTTATCATGAAACGAACACCTGGTTGGAGATCACCACGTTGCTCATTCCCGGAGAAAACGACAGCAACGCCGAGTTGCACGCGCTCACCGAATGGATCGTCACCCAACTGGGCCCGGACGTTCCCCTGCACTTCACGGCGTTCCATCCGGACTGGAAAATGCGGGACCGACCGCCCACGCCACCTGCAACGCTGCGCCGTGCTCGTGCCATTGCTCTGAAAAACGGCCTTCGGTATGTGTACGTCGGTAACATCCTGGATCCGGAAGGCCAGAGTACCTATTGTCATGTCTGTGGTGCGCTGTTGATCGGTCGCACCGGCTACCGGATTACCGCCTGGCACCTTGATGCGCGGGGTCGCTGTCCGGATTGCGGGACTCCTTGCGCCGGCGTCTTCGAAGCGCAACCTGGACACTGGGGGCCCCGCCGCCAGCCTGTGTGGCTGAAGGCCTTTGCGTCCACGCAATAAAAAGAGCGCCCGGTCCGAACATCGGAGCCGGGCGCTCTGTCCCGCGCAAGCAAACCGCCGATCAACCGCAGCCACTCGAGCTACCGCAGTTCGGACAGACGTAGCAGGCACCCGAGCGCACCGTGATCGATCCACAGTTCGAGCATGCTGGCGCATCTTCCTGGTTCGGGAAAGAGGTGGCCGCTATCGAGGTAGCCTCCGAGGCAGGCGTCTTGCTTTTTTGCTGCGTCTGCAGGAAGGTTTCGATCGTCTGGCCCACCAGCGGCGTTACTTTACCGGTCGGTTGCACGTCGAACCCCAGCTCCAGTTGCTGCTCGTCGCGTGCCGGTCCCTTCTGCTTCACTTCGGCTTCCACGCCACCCCGCGGACTTTCCGATTGCTCCTCCTGGGGTCGTCCCAGGAATTTGAGTGACAGGTAACGGAAGATATAGTCCATGATGGACTTGGCAATCGGAATCTGGGGATTGTTTGTAAAGCCGGCCGGTTCGAAGCGCATGTGGCTGAACTTGTTACACAGATCTTCCAACGGCACGCCGTACTGGAGCGCGATCGAAATGGCCGTCGCAAAGGCATCCATCAACCCCGAAATGGTCGATCCCTGCTTGGCCATGGTGATAAAGATCTCGCCCGGCATGCCGGTATCCGGGTAGAGGCCGATGTGCAGATACCCCTCGTGGCCAGCCACCGAGAACTTGTGCGTGATTGACGGCCGTTCGTCGGGCAGTCGCTTACGCACCGGCTTGTACACAACCTTTTCGACCACCTTTTCGATCACCTGGGGCTCGCCGGTCGCCATGCCATCGCCACTCGAATCAGCCTTCCGGTCTTCCTTGCGCGTCGAAAGCGGCTGGCTCCGCTTGGAGTTTTCCCGGTAGATGGCCAGCGCCTTCAGTCCCAGTTTCCAGCCCTGCAGGTAAGCATCCATGATCTCCTCGACCGTCACATGCTCGGGCATGTTGACCGTCTTAGAGATCGCCCCACTGATGAAGGGCTGGCAGGCCGCCATCATCTTGATATGGCCCATGTAGTGAATGAACCGCTGTCCCTTGTAGGGCTTAAAGGCACAGTCGAACACCGGCAGATGCGCTTCCTTCAGATGCGGGGCCCCTTCAATCGTGTCATTTTCTTCAATGTAGGCGAGGATCTCTTTAATCTGTTCTTCGCTATAGCCCAGGCGGCGCAGGGCAATGGGCACCGTGTGGTTGACGATCTTAAACATGCCATCGCCCTTGCCTGCCAGCAGCTTGTACTTCACCAGCGCAATGTCCGGCTCAATGCCCGTAGTATCGCAATCCATCATAAAGCTGATGGTCCCCGTGGGCGCGAGTACCGTCGCCTGCGCGTTGCGGTAGCCGTAGCGTTCACCCAGCGTGACCATGCGCGCCATGCTCTCACGGGCAGCCTCCTTCAGGTAGGCCGGGCAGCTCGGATGAATATCCTCGACGGCCGCCTGGTGCAGGCGCATCACTTCCAGCATGGGCTCCCGGTTTTTCTCGAAGCCCGGGAACGGCCCGATACGCTCAATGGCCGCGATCTCTGCGCTCCGGGCATAGGCCTCTGCATGCATGATGGCCGTAATGGCACCGGCTACCGCCCGCCCCTCATCGCTGTCGTAAGGCAGACCCATCGCCATCAGCATTGCCCCCAGGTTGGCGAAGCCCAGCCCCAGCGGCCGGTAGTCGTGGCTGTTTTGCGCGATCTTTTCCGAGGGATAGCCGGCATTGTCGACCAGGATTTCCATGGCCGTGATGAAAATCCGGACGGCCGCCCGGAAGCGCTCGACGTCAAACGACCCATCCTCCCGCTGGAACTTGCGCAGGTTCAGCGAGGCCAGGTTGCACGCCGAGTTGTCGAGAAACATGTACTCGGAGCAGTTGTGGACGGCGATCCCGTTCGCCACGAAGTGATCCGTAACCGGCTCCGTCAGATCGTAGACTGGTTCTTCGCCCAGAAGCTCAAGCGAGACAACCTGATCAACCAGCGTATCTTCGTAGGCCGAGACCGTAGCGTTCAGCGCGCGCAATGCTGCTGCCTTTGGACTCTCCGGAAGGAACCCGATTTCGCGCTCAAAGCGCACCCGACTCGACCGACTGATACGCAGACTATACATGGGCTGCACGCGATACTCCTGCACCCCCCCTTTACCGTCCGGCAGCAGCGCGCGATCGGCCAACCGCCGATTTTCATACAATTTGCTCTTGATGCCAAACCCCAGCAGCAACAGCTGAACCTGCTTCAGTAATTCCTGAGAACTCGAATCCAGACTGATGTACTGGCTCTTTCTGCCGTAGTTGGCTACCGTACCATCAGCGGTGAACAGGCCGCGCAGCAGCGCAGCAACACTCTGTCGATCCAGCTGGAAAACCTCGTCAGTGAACCGTTTAGCCGCGGCCCCTTTGTCCAGTACAGCAAACTGCTTCAACACTGCCTGCACTGTCCGGGCACCGGTAGCAACGGCGACACTGGTAGGCCGCTCGGCGACCTGCACGCCTTTACGATGCGTCTGCCGGTCAAACTGATTGACCATCCGGGCCATTTTTTCGGCCACAGCCCTTTCCCGTCGATCCAGCGTCAGGATGGCCACTTCATGCGAAAGGCATCCGTCCCCCACCATCAGCCCGATATATTCGGCCACCTCCGGATCCAGATGCTTCCGGCCAAACCGCGGTGGCACTAGGCGCACGACGTCGTCACGGGTTAACTCAGCGGCCGGCACGTCGCCCCGGTTCTCTGTCCACACCCGATGATCGGCCGTCAGCTTCACCTCGTAGCCACACCGGGTGCGCAGCCGGTAGACCGGCTTGATACCCGTTTCGATCACCCGGGTGGTGCGGTGCAGGCGGCCGTCCAGCCCCACCACGCGTGGCGTTTCCCCTACCAGACTGTCGATGCGGCGTAGCCCGTCCTCGGTAGCCACCAGCGTATCGCCTGTCACACACGGATTACTCGAGTTGATCGGGCCGCTGCGCTTGCAGGTGTGCCACTTTTGAATGGTATCCTCGTATTGCAGCCCCGGGTCGCCACAGATCCACGTGCCTTCGGCCACCTTGTAAAGCAGCTCGTAGGCATCGATTTCATCGATCACCTCCCCGGTCGTTACGGCCCGAAGCGGGTATTTCTTGCGGGCCAGCACAGCTTCCATGAAGTCGTCCGTGACGCGCACGGACTGATTCACGTTCTGAAAGGCGACCGAATTATAGGCCTCCCCGTTGAAGGATCCGTCGTAGCCCTGCTCAATCAGCGCCCAGGCTTTCTTTTCCTCTTTGGCCTTGGCCGTCACAAACTCCATGACGTCGGGGTGCCAGACCTTCAGCGTCTGCATGATGGCAGCCCGGCGCGTCTTGCCCCCGGACTTGATCGTGGCGCCCGTCGCATCCTGCACCCGCATGAAGGAGACCGGTCCCGAAGGCCGCCCACCACCGGAAAGTTTCTCCTTCGTGGAGCGCAGTTTGGACCAGTCGGCGCCCACGCCCGAGCCAAACTTGAACAGGCGGGCGCTCTCGGCCATGAGCTGCCAGATGTCGTCGATCGAATCCTCTACGGAAATGATAAAACAGGCCGAGGCCTGCGGCCGCTCGTACGGATCGACGGGCACCACCCGCTGCTTTTCAAAATCCCAGCCGTAAATGGTCTTGCCCCCCGTATCGCGCACCCCGTACTGATGATACAGCCCCACATTGAACCAGACCGGCGAATTGAAGGCCCCGTACTGGTGCAGGCAAAGCCAGGTCAGCTCATCGTAGAAGCGTTCGGCATCTTCGGGCGTTGCGAAATACCCCTGCGCCTTGCCCCAGTCGGTGATAGTGCGGGTCACCCGGTGAATGAGTTGCTTCAGGCTATACTCGCGCTTGCCCTGCCGGGGATCCCCATTGCCAGCTGCCAGATCGCCATAGAAGTACTTGGACGCAACCACGTTCGTGGCAAGCTGGCTCCACGTGGAGGGGAACTCCACGTCTTTCTGTTCAAAAACCGCTTCGCCTTTGCTGTTGTAAATGGCAGCCGTCCGGCGTTCCCAGGTGACCGTGTCAAACGGATGCACGCCTTCCTGCGAAAACACACGCGTGATGCGTAGACCACGACGGAGCACCTGTGCGTCTGCCGATGACTTGCGGGAGGACTTTGCCATAGCGGTCTCTACAGTGGATATATCTAACGCTTGATGAAGAACACCGCACCTTTAGAGCAATAACAGCATATACCCTGCCACTCACCAGCACAGATGCGGTTCTTTAATAAAGAACGCCAAGGCCCGTTTTGCAAGGACGAGTTAATCACAACTTTTCCACATCAGCCCAAGCGACTGAGGACATAACAGCCATTAGATGATCTAATAGCCGTTATGCACCAAAACCTTCTAAAGCTGTGAAGAAACAAGCGGAAAGGTTAGTAAAAGGAAAAGCTATGCCGCATAACGGCAATCAAATGAAAAAACCCTGACACCCACCCGCGTGTCAGGGACACCGCTGCGTATGACCGCAGGGCGCTCAAAACGCTTCCTCGTCGTCAAAATCGTCTTCAAAGTCAAAATCTTCCTCGTCGAAATCTTCAAAGTCGTCAAAATCCTCCTCTTCAAAATCATCCTCAAAGTCGTCGAAGTCCTCCTCAAAATCTTCTTCCTCAAAGTCCTCAAAGTCTTCCTCGTCGAAATCTTCTTCTTCAAACTCATCAAAGTCCTCTTCGTACGCCCAGGGAGACTGCAACGGCAGCCGATCCGGCGCAAATGCAGCGCTACGCATGGTCGGAAAAGACGATCGTTTTGGTGGAAAGTGTTTCGGCCGACGTATCCGGCCACTTTCCAAAAATACGCAACACCTGCATGAAAGCAAGCCCTCTGGATGATCCGACATTATGAAAATTCGTACTGTCGCTTTCATTGAACCGAATCGGTCTGAGCGAGTACATGCTTCTTTGCAGTAGCCTATGAACAAACAGGATGGACGATGTACGACACGGACCGTAGTGCGTATCCGCACCCTGACGAATTCAAAGTGAAACGGCCGGAATACACGCAGTTGGAAGACGGATACTATCGGGCTACCATAGAGATCGCACCCTTTAAAGTCATAGGAGAAAGTCGGACCAAGGCGGGTGCCCGGCGGGTGGCCCTGTACCGGGCCGCTTTGACCTACCGTTCCTATCACCCGTCCTACCGGGTGGAGAATCCCTATCCGGACGAGTTTGTCGATCAGGAAGGCACACGCTGGCGCCGGCTTCCTCCCTCACAGCGTGAACTGGGCGATTATGCCTTTGTCGGACCCGATGGCGACGAAGATTACGCTACCATCGAACAGATGCTGATGTGGGATATCCGGCCGGTCTCTACCCTGAAAGTTGAAGAAGCCTCCTGAATCCTGACGTGCGGGGCGCTCCATGGCCGAGCGCCCTTTTTTATGCAGCGCGGCCAGCATACGTATGATCACGTAAATCTTTTTTTACTTAACTTCAATCATTCCCTCTGGATACCTTCTGGAAACCGCAATGAGGCAGAGGCAGGCGCTGCTTCCTCCTCCCTTTGATCGGCTGGCCGTCCATCCCCAGGGTTTTGTTGGCTGGATCGCTGAGCTGTTGCGCGGACCGCTGGCCTATCAGCACACCTTGCTGGCTGTCTGCCCCAACTCGGAAGCTGTAACACGCGCCGCCCTGGAAGCTGCTCAGGAAGCCAATGCACCTTTGCTTTTTGCGGCCACCTTGAACCAGGTAGATCTCGATGGTGGCTATACGGGCTGGACGCCTGCAGCGCTGGCTCATTTCGTGGCAGCGGTGCAGGCTCGCCAGCGCCTGCGCATTCCAATCGTGCTTGGTCTGGATCATGGCGGTCCCTGGAAAAAGGATGTGCATGCCCGGCGTCGTCTGCCTTTTGAGGCAACCTTTCAGGCCACGCTTCGAGCGATAGAAGCCTGTCTGGATGCAGGTTATGGCTTGCTTCATCTGGACCCAACCGTAGATCTGGAGCTGCCACCTGGCACGCCGGTTCCCATCCCTCGCATTGTCGAACGCACCGTAGCGCTCTTACGGCATGCCGAGACGTACCGGCAACGACACAACCTGTCCCCGGTCGCCTACGAGGTCGGTACGGAAGAAGTGGGCGGCGGCTTACAGGCTGAAGCCCGCATGGCTGAATTTCTGGATCGTCTCTGGACTGTGCTGGATCGCGAAGGATTACCTCATCCGGTATTCGTGGTAGGAGATATTGGCACCCGGCTCGATACCCGTACGTTCGACTTTGAACGAGCGCGTCGTCTGGACACGCTGGTGCGTCGCCATGGAGCGCTTATCAAGGGCCACTATACCGACGACGTGGAACGGCTGGACCTGTATCCACCAGCAGGTATCGGCGGGGCCAATGTGGGGCCTGGACTGACCGCCGTCGAGTTTGAAGCCCTGGAA
Organism: Rhodothermus sp.; assembly: GCA_030950375.1. Lineage (GTDB taxonomy): Bacteria > Bacteroidota > Rhodothermia > Rhodothermales > Rhodothermaceae > Rhodothermus. Next base: position 8,160 of record JAUZRN010000050.1, read on the forward strand.
GCGCTGGTGGCCGAAGCGCGTCGTCGCAAACTCCCGGTCACGTTTGACCAGGCCCTCCGCCAGGCGGTCGTCGAGAGTGGACGCTGGAAGAAATGGCTCCTCCCTGAAGAGAAAGGGCAACCGTTCGATACCCTGAAGCCTGAACGGCAGCGCTGGCTGGTGGCTACCGGCAGCCGCTACGTATGGACGCATCCAGCCGTTCTACAGGCACGGCGCGAACTATACCAGACACTCTCGCCCTGGTGCGACGCCGAAGCCTTTGTTCACGCTCGCCTCAAAGCGCGGCTGTTGGGCTACTTTCGCGCTTTCAACCTGATCGATTTCAACAACCGTCTGCAGGATTTCTTGCCCGACTGACCGGCTTTATACCGGTTCGTCGGCTGTTGCCAGGGCCTCCTCTTTGACCCGGTGCAGGTAGGCCCATGCCTCCTCCCGATCGGCCGGGAGTTCCCCTTTAAAGATTACCTCCTTGATCGCTCCCAGCGCTCGTCGCTCTGGTCCCCGAAGCGAGGCAGCCATTGCTTCAAACAGCGCCGCACGTCGCAAGGCTTCGTCTTTGATCTGCATCATGTACTGAAAAGCCGCATCGTGCTCGTTGGGAATCCGCCCTTCCAGAATGGCTTCTTTAATCGCCTCCTTGATGATGCCCACGGCTACCCCCTCCTCAAGGCCCAGCGTCCGCATGATTTCCTCTCCATCAACAGGGGGCTGGAAGTTGCGAATACGATCTTTTTCTTCCACCTCGGCCATGCGGGCCTCCAGCCGATCGAATGCTTCCAGGTAGCGACGCACGCGCCGGGGATTTTTGGAAGTGATGTCGGCCCGCACCAGTAGCATCAGATCTTCCAGCTCGTTACCGGCTTCAAAGAGCAACCGCCGAATGGCCGAATCAGTTACCTGCTCATCGACCAGGGCAACAGGACGATGATGCAGCCGAACCAGTTTTTGCACGTAGGCCATGCGCTCATCCATGGGCAGCTTAAGCCGGCGGAAAATCCGGGGGACCATACGCGCGCCCAGCTCCTCGTGCCCGTGGAAGGTCCAGCCCGTTCCCTGCACAAAGCGTTTGGTGGCCGGCTTGGCAATATCGTGCAGCAGGGCGGCCCAGCGGAGCCAGATAGCGTCGTCCTCGCAGGAGCGGCTGGCCGTCATACGGGCCACGTTGTCCACCACCTGAAGCGTGTGGTAAAAGTTGTCTTTGTGGCGGTGCCCCTCAATGGTTTCGACCCCTTTGAGTGCCACCAGCTCAGGAAAAATGTGCGCCAGAATGCCGGTAGACTCCAGGATTTTAAAGCCAATGGATGGCTGTGGCGCGCACAGAATCTTCTGCAATTCGTCGGTGATCCGCTCCTGACTGAGAATTTCGACACGATGGGCCTTTGCGCGCATAGCCGCGAATGTGTCAGGCTCCACGCGAAAGTTCAGTTGCGCGGCAAACCGGGCGGCCCGGATCATGCGCAGGGGATCATCTTCAAAGGTCTGACGCGGATCGAGTGGTGTGCGCAGCAGTCGCCGTAGGAGGTCGCGTCGCCCCTGAAAAGGGTCGATCAGGGTGCCCCAGCGCATGGGCCACAGGTCGAGCGCCATGGCGTTGATGGTGAAGTCGCGACGGCGCAGGTCATCGTCGAGCGTTCCATCTTCGACGATGGGTTTACGAGAGTTTTTGCGATAGCTTTCTCGGCGAGCCGCTACGAACTCCAGTACAAAGACGCCTGTACGATCCGGCGTAGGCACCCGAATGGCGGCTGTGCCAAAGTTTTCGTAGACGTGCACGGTGCGTCCACCCAGGGCCCGGGCCGCCAGCCGGGCCAGTCGGATGCCCGTTCCCGCGCCCACGGTCACAAAGTCGATGTCAGTCGTTGGCCGATCCAGAAACAGATCGCGCACAACGCCGCCTACAGCATAGACCGGAATGTCGTGCTGCTGCCCCAGCTCGCCGATGCATCGCAGCAGCGGCGCGAACGGGCGGGCTTCCAGACGTTCCTGGATGCGCAAAGGTAAAAGCCGGGTTGTCACCGCGATTACTGGCTGGTTCCGGGGGGAAATACTTAACGCAGGCGACTCATCAAACGTTCGACGATATGAAGTACCTGAATCGTCTCCAGCAACGACACTGGCGCGGGCTGACGGGCCTCCAGCGCCTTCAGAAAGGCAGCCACCTCTGCTTGCTGTAGCCGGTTATGGGTAGCCTCTAACCGGATCTGACGGTGCCAGCCGGTACGGGCCAGATATAGCTCGGGGGTTGTACCTTCACCGTCCCGCCACATCAGTACCTGCGCATACGTACCACTGTGAAAACGAAGGCCAAAGGCGACGGCCTCGAGCCAGGTAGGCCCTCCTCGGACGGCTTCTCCCTCGATACGAAGCACACTGCTGGAATGAGCCAGGGCACAACACAGATCAATCGCCTCGGCCAATCGGGCATGCCAGGGCACTACGCCCTGACCACCTACCTGCTGTCGATAGACCAGCAGAACCGGCGGCATTTTTTGCTGGAGGCCTTGAAGGACCGGATGAAAGCGAAGCGGCCGGCTGACACCCACTTCCACACGCGCCTCTTCAGCCAGGCGGTTCAGCCGCTCCAGATCCTGCAGTGCCGGTGCCGGCGGCCAGGCTACGAAACAGTGTACGCCCTGGCGCAGTGCGATCTCCGTCACGCGAAAGCGCTCAGCCGGCGGCGTCGCAATGAACACCACGTCCAGCGCCTGTAGCCAGGCTGCCAGTTGCGTGTCGGACACCTCCAGCGTACTTTTCGTAAATCGGAGAAAGGAACGGTCCGGGCGCAGCGTGCGCAAGGTGGCCGCCAGGCCACGCGCTTCTCGACCTCCGCCGATCAGGCCAATCTGAAAAGGCTGCTCAGTAGCCTGCGGCGTGTCCATCCTTGCGCATCTCCGAAGCTCCGTGATAGACGCCCAGCGTATCGCGCAGGATGGCCTGATAGCCCCCGAAAGCTCCGCGTGTAAATCGAACGCGATGGCCACGGCGTTCCAGCTCACGCACCACAGCCGGATCAAAGCCACTCTCGAGCAGCAGCATCCCACGGCCTTCGTTCGTCCCCAGGGGTGTGCGTCCGCCAATATGCCGCCAGCGAGCCGCATCGCCCGCTTCCTGCACGTTCATGCCAAAGTCGATCAGATTCGTCAGGATCTGCACATGCCCCTGGGGTTGCATATCACCTCCCATTACGCCAAAGCTCAGCCAGGGCCGGCCATCCTTCATTACAAAACCCGGGATAATGGTATGGAAAGGCCGTTTAGCAGGTGCATAAGCATTGGGGTGGTCGGGCACCAGAGCAAAGAGGGCACCCCGATTTTGCAGCATAAAGCCCAGACCGTCGGGGACCAGACCGCTTCCCATGCCGATGTAGTTACTCTGGATAAGCGATACCATCATCCCCGATGCGTCGGCCACCGTCAGATAGATGGTATCCCCATCCGGCAAGGGTTCTTCCAGTCCGGGTCCCACTTCAGCCCGCACCGTATCCATGCGAATCAGACGACGCCGTTCGGCGGCATAGGCTTTGGAAAGCAGCCGCTCAAGCGGCACCTGGTAAAAGTCCGGATCGGCATAAAAACGAGCGCGATCCTCGAAAGCCAGCCGTTTGGCCTCGGCCATGACATGCAGATAGTCAGCGCTCCCCCAGCCCATGGCCCTGAGATCGAACCCTTCCAGGATATTGAGCATCTGCAATACGGCGATCCCCTGGCCATTAGGAGGCAGCTCGTAAACTTCGTAGCCGCGATAGTTGACCGAGACGGGTTCGACCCATTCGCTTCGATGAGCGCTCAGGTCCTCCTTACGCAGGTAGCCGCCAATACGGCGCATGTAGGCATCAATCGTCTCAGCGATCGCCCCCTGGTAAAAGGCCTCCCGGCCCTGCTCGGCCAGCAACTCGTAGGTACGGGCCAGATCCGGATTGCGAAAGATGGTTCCCTCACGAGGCGCCTGACCGCCGGGGAAGAAGGTTTGTAATGCATTGTCAAATTCGGGAATCAGGTGACGGTTCTCCTGAAATCGCTCCAGATTCTGCGCCCAGTAGTAGGCAATCACCTGGGAGATCGGAAAACCCTCCCGGGCATAGCGAATGGCGGGAGCCAGTACTTCACCCATGGGCAGACGGCCAAAGCGGGCATGCAACGCAAACCAACCATCTACCGCACCGGGAACCGTCACTGGCAATACGCCCCAGCGGGGTATCGTTGGGGGCGCACCGGGCTCCGGAGGCTGCAACCGCTTCGCTTCGGCCACCATGACCTCAAATGAAAGGCCCTGAGGAGAACGACCGCTGGCGTTCAGGCCATAAAGCTGCTGCGTTGCGGGATCCCATACCAGGGCAAACAGGTCTCCTCCGATACCGCATCCGGTAGGTTCCATCAGACCCAGCACCGCATTGGCCGCAATGGCAGCGTCCACGGCCGAGCCTCCCTTTTTCAGGATATCCAGGGCGACCTGCGTGGCCAGCGGATGACTGGTAGCTGCCATGCCATGACGCGCCAGCACCGGGCTCCGGGTGGCAAAAGGAGCCCCAATAATTCGATCACCTCCCCCGTGTCCGAAGACCTGGTCCTGAGCGTGTGTCTGTGGGATCCACATGCAGAAAGCCAGCAGGCAGGTTTGCAAAAGCACATATCGGATCATGATTCCTCGGGCTGTTGCAGACGGGTAAGTACTTCCTCATGAACCGTTCGCGCACGTTCGTCAAAAAGTACAAAGCGCACATGGCGCACGTGCCTGCATCGGGGGCCTTCTTCCAGGACCGTGCGCAGAGCCACCTGCGCGGCCTCCTCCAGAGGATAACCAAACACGCCGGTGGAAATAGCCGGAAAGGCCATCGAGCGCACGCCATGCGCATCGGCCACCTTCAGGGCGTTTCGGTAGGCTTCGGCCAGGATCTGATCCGAAGGGATATCGCGCCCATAGACAGGCCCCAGGACGTGGATCACGTACCGGTTGGGTAGACGAAAGCCTGGCGTAATCACCGCCTGGCCGGGACGGATCGGGGCCAGCGGACGACAGGCTTCAGCCAGCTCGGGCCCCGCTGCCCGATGGATGGCCCCGGCTACGCCACCTCCGGGCATCAGCTGCGCATTAGCAGCGTTGACTATAGCCTCCATGTCAGGCTGTCTGGTAATATCGCCCTGAACGATCTCCAGCGTCCAATCTCCCTGTTGCACACGCATAACGGCGTCTCACAATGGCCTGCAGGGTTCTCTTTGCAAAGATAAGATGTCTGCTTGCAAAGTGCAGCGCTTGCTACCAGCTGACTTTTATCCGACTTTTTTGTTTTTTAGGCAACAGAAGAAGACGAAAGTCTTGCTTGTGACGTACAAACGTCCATCGTCCTACCAACCGAACATGCTGAATCTGCGATGAAGCCTACCCATACTGTTACACCCCGACGCGTTGTCGTAACCGGTCTGGGCGCCATTACCCCGATCGGCCTTTCGCCGCAGGCGTTCTGGGAAGCCATGATGCGCGGCGAAAGTGGTGCCGGGTCGATTACCCGTTTCGATGCTTCCTGTTTTGACACACGCTTTGCCTGTGAGCTTAAAGGATTCGACCCCCTCAACTACATGGACCGCAAGCTGGCCCGCCGATTGGATCCCTATGCCCAGTATGCGCTGGCAGCGGCCCGGCAGGCGCTCAGCGATGCAGGGATCGATACAAGCACGCTGTCCGATAAAGCCCGAGAGCGCTTTGGCGTGGTGTTCGGCTCAGGCATCGGGGGCCTGCGGCTTTTTGAAGAGCAGACGGCCCGGTATCTGCGTGAAGGACCGCAACGCCTGTCACCTTTCTTCGTGCCCATGATGATCTCAAATATGGCGGCCGGACTGATTGCGATCGAACATGATCTGCGGGGGCCGAACTATTCCGTGGTCTCGGCCTGTGCGACGGGCAACCATGCCCTGATTGATGCCACCATGCTCCTGCGGCACGGCCATGCCGACATCGTGCTGTGCGGCGGCAGCGAAGCTCCCATCACGCCACTGGGTATCGGTGGCTTCAATGCCATGCGCGCCCTCTCGACACGCAACGAGGATCCCAAGACGGCCAGCCGGCCGTTCGACAAAAACCGGGACGGCTTCGTAGTAGGTGAAGGTGCCGGTGCCCTGGTATTGGAGACGCTGGAGCATGCCCTGGCGCGGGGCGCCCGCATCTATGCCGAGTTGATCGGCTTTGGGATGTCGGACGATGCCTATCATTTTGCGGCGCCAGAGCCAACCGGTCGCGGTGCCTGTCAATCCATGCAGCATGCCCTCGAAGATGCCGGCATTACTCCAGAAGAGGTGGACTATATCAACATGCACGCTACCTCAACACCGGTAGGCGATCCCATTGAGTCGGAGGCGATTAAAGAGGTCTTTGGCGAACATGCCTATCGGCTGAGCTGCTCAGCTACCAAGAGTATGACCGGCCATCTGCTGGGCGCCGCCGGTGCCATCGAGGCGATAGCCACCGTGCTGGCTATCTGGCATCAGACCGTGCCCCCTACCATCAACGTCGAGGAGCTGGATCCAACCTGCGATCTGGACTATACGTTGCACAAGCCTCGCCCGCGAACAATTCGCGTAGCGCTTTCCAACGGCTTCGGCTTTGGAGGCCACAACGCAACCGTAGCCTTCCGACGTTATGAAACGTGAAACGTCTCAGCGTGAGGGGGCTTCCTCACTGCGTATCGTTTTCATGGGCACTCCGGAGTTTGCCGTTCCTTCACTGGAGCAGCTCGTCGAGGCCGGTTATCGTCCGGTAGCGGTGGTAACCGGCCCCGATCGTCCGCGTGGACGCGGGCAGCGTGTGCAACCTACGCCTGTCAAGGCGGCCGCCGAACGCCTGGGGCTATCTCCTATTCTCCAGCCAGCATCTGTACGAGATCCGGCCTTTGCCGCAGCCATTGCGGCCCTGCGCCCCGACGTTATTGTAGTGGTCGCTTTCAAGATTTTGCCTCCCGAAGTATACACGCAGGCCCGTCGGGGCGCCTTTAACCTGCATGCCTCCCTGTTGCCTCGCTATCGCGGGGCGGCTCCGATCCATCGGGCTATCATGGCCGGTGAGACCGAAACAGGGGTCACCACCTTCTTTCTGCAACCTCAGGTGGACACCGGCGATATCATTCTCCAGAAACGCACGCCCATTGGCCCTGAAGAGACAGCCGGCGAATTACACGATCGCCTCATGCAACTGGGCGCCGAGGCAGTACTTGAGACGGTCCGACTGATCGAGCGTGGCGAGGTGCACGCGCGTCCGCAAGATGACCGTCAGGCTACCCAGGCTCCTAAGCTCACCCGTGAGGAAGCTCGCGTGCCTTGGAACCGTCCGGCACCGACTGTACACAACCATATCCGAGGGCTATCGCCGCATCCGGGCGCCTGGACAATGCATGGCGATCGGCGGCTCAAGCTCTATCGCTCCCGGCAGGCCGAAGGCGAAGGGCCTCCGGGTACTGTGCTGGAAGCCAACGATCGACTGGTGGTGGCCTGCGGTGAAGGTGCTGTGGAGATCCTGGAGTTGCAGCAGGAAGGACGTCGCATACTCCCGGCTCCTGCGTTTCTGCGCGGCTACCCGCTGCGCCCCGGCGACCGGTTGACCTGAATACCTACGGCCCCCTGAACCGTCTGGTATGCAAGAACGTATGCAAAACAAGAGCGCCTCCCGCTGAACCTGCACACCCATTGCATTCCATACGTATCTATGGATCTTCCGCCCACCAACGGTACCAGTAGCCCACTGTTGCGCATCTATCAAGAGGCACTTACCCGCCTGGAAGCCAAAGCGCCTCCCACGCCCCAGGGACATCGGGAGCGATGCCAGGCTTTACTCCAGCAGTTGGATCCGAGCGATGCTGGTACCCCGCACATCGCGTTTGTACACGGAACGCCGGCCTTACTGGCGGCTCATACGCATTACTTCGACGGGTTTGCCCTGTTGCTGGCCGTTGCGCACGGGACCGCCGTGGCTGTTCGTCCGAGTCGAAGGGCCACCAGCCGCCTTTTGCTCTGGCCAGACGAAACAATCTGGACCTTGCAATCCGGCGCCTCTGTACCGCTGGATTGGCCTCTTGAAGTAGTGCTGGCCTTTTCCGTACTGCGTCATAGCTGTCCCGAAACGCATTTTGACGTAGCGGTATTCAGCTCTGTACCGCCATTTGCCCGCGAAATACGGCTGGCCACGCTGGCTGTCACGCTGGCCCAAGCCCTGAAGAAGCCGCTGACGCCCCCTGAGCAGCTACGCGCACTGACCGCAGTAGTTGAACGCTGCACCGGCTTCCCCTTCAGCCTTGCCTACCTGCTGGCCGCTGCGGTAGCCCGTCCGGGGGCTTTTGTGCTGATCGATACTGCCTCGCTGGAACACCTGGAGCTGGCAGCCCCTCCCCCGGAAGTGTTGCGCTGGCTGCTGATTGATGCGGGATGTACCTTGTTACCCCCTCCCGAATATCATCGTCGGCAACGGGCTCTGGGACAGCAGATTGTCGAAATCCTGCAACGGCGCGGGTTCCGTGAACTTACCTCCTTGCGCGACCTGGTCTATCAGGATCTCCCTCGCGCACAGGCGTTGCTGCCCCGTCGGCTGCATCCTGTACTGCGTTATCTGATCACTGAAAATCACCGGGTACACCACATGGTAGTGGCTATTCGGCAGCAGGACTGGCAGAAATTGGGATCGTTGCTGCTCATGTCGCATGCTGCGCTCCGACACGACTGGCAAGCTTCCTGTGCCGAGGCCGATCTGATCGTCGAAGTCGCCGAAACCATGAGCCTGGAAGGCATCTTCGGCGCCAGCATGAACGGCTATGGCAATGGCGTATTGGTAGCCGGTCGGCCTTTCCAGCTTCCCCGCTATCTGGAACGTCTGCATCCGACGTTTGAAACCCAGTTTGGTCGCTCACCAGAAGTCCTGTTGCTCTGATGGGAACCCCTGGCGTTGCCGAGACTTCGAGAAGGCGATTCCCAATGAATTTGCCTTCAAGATGTCTTCGTTCGATCTGGCCCGCATCAATGCGCGTATTGAAGCAGACAGCGCCTTTCTGGACGTCCTGCGAACAGAAATAGGACGGGTCATTATCGGGCAGCACTACCTGATTGATCGCCTGTTGATCGGGCTGCTCTGCGGAGGGCACGTGCTACTGGAAGGCGTGCCGGGACTGGCCAAAACGTTGACGGTCAGCACGCTGGCGCGTGTGCTGGGCGTTCAGTTCCAGCGGATTCAGTTCACGCCCGATCTGTTGCCGGCCGATCTGCTCGGCACGCTCTATTTCAATCAAAAGGAAGGGACCTTTTCGATCCGTAAAGGCCCGATCTTCGCCAACCTGATCCTGGCCGACGAAATCAACCGGGCCCCGGCCAAAGTGCAAAGCGCCCTGCTTGAGAGTATGCAGGAGCGCCAGGTGACACTGGGCGACACGACGTTTCGGCTACCCGAGCCGTTCCTGGTGCTGGCTACCCAGAATCCCATCGAACAGGAAGGCACCTATCCCTTACCGGAGGCTCAGCTTGACCGGTTCATGCTCAAGCTGCAGGTGAACTACCCCTCCCGCGAAGAAGAGTTGGCCATTATGCGCCGGATGGCACGCACCGACGGGCTCCCGGAAGTGCGTCCGGTGGCCACAAGCGCCGACATCCTTCGGGCACGCCAGGCACTCAACGAGCTGTATGTGGACGAACGCGTTGAGCAGTACATTGTGGACCTGGTAGTGGCTACGCGTACGCCCGAGGCATACGGGCTTGAGGCCCTGCGCCCCTACCTGGAATTTGGAGCTTCCCCCCGGGCCACCATCTACCTGAATCTGGCCGCACGGGCGCATGCTTTTCTGGAGCATCGTCCTTACGTGACTCCCGACGATGTACGTGCCGTAGCCCCCGACGTACTCCGCCACCGTCTGATTCTCAGCTACGAAGCCGAAGCAGAAGCTGTCACCAGCGATCTGCTCATTGAACAACTACTTGCCCATATTCCTGTACCTTAAAACCGCCACGACCGGCCATGCCCTACCAGCCTAACCGCGTCTACCGCAAAGAGTCGATCACGGTCGCCTTTATGGTAGAGCAGCTTCAGCAGACCGTCGGTCTTCCCGTAGAGCGTGTCAATCAGGTCGATGACACGCTCCGCCTGGTCGTCGAAAGCGAGCTGAACCGCCCCGGGCTTGTCCTGGCCGGCTATACCGAACTGTTTACCTATCAACGTGTCCAGATTCTGGGCAACACGGAAAACCGCTACCTGCGTCATCTGCCACCCGAAGCGCGTCGTCAGGCATTCCACAACCTGTTACAGTTTCCCATTCCCTGTATCTTTTTGACCGACAACAATGAGCTGGAGCCTGAGCTGGTCCGGATGGCTACCGAAGCCGGCGTGCCCCTCTACCGGACACCGGTACCTTCGACCCGCTTTATGGCGCTACTACGCGACTTTCTCAACGATCAATTTGCGCCCCAGATGACCGTCCACGGTTCGCTGGTAGATGTCTATGGTATTGGCCTGCTGCTGATCGGCAAACCCGGCATTGGTAAAAGCGAGGTCGCTCTTGATCTGGTCGAACGCGGCCATCGCCTGGTGGCCGACGACGTGGTGATCGTTACGCGTAAAGAAGAAACCGTGCTGATGGGCACAGGCACCGACCTGGTACAGCACTTCATGGAGGTACGTGGCCTGGGGCTGATCGATGTGCGTGCCATGTTCGGTGTACGCGCCATCCGTTTTCAGAAACGCATCGAGGTCGTGGTCAAAATGGAGCCGTGGGACGCCCAGGAGGAGTACACCCGGCTGGATATGGTCGAGGATACCTATCGGCTGCTCGACGTCGAACTCCCCATGGTCAAGGTGCCCATCACGCCCGGCAAAAACATCACGGTGCTCTGCGAAGTCATCGCCATGAACCACCTGCTCCGTCACTACGGCTATGATCCTGCCGATGTCTTTGCGCGGCGGCTGAGTGAACGTATCCGCCAGAAAGCCTCCTCCGTCCCCCTGCGCGGCACCGAATACTTTGAGCAGGATTACGAATAAGCCGTTGGCGCGTAAAAAAGAAACCAAACCTACCCTTTTGTTCAGCCTTTCTCCATTGACACAAGAAAGACCACCTTGTATTTTCCTATGCGTTTTGGTTAAAATGGAAGGCCCCACCTGTTTGTAGACCATCGGATATTGAAGGGGGACAAGCCGGGCACGATTTTTAACCGGGTGGGGTTCGGTGTGAAATTTCGGTATACGGAAGGGGTGGTATCATGCCGAAGAACCGGTACTACTATTTTGACCACGAGACGTGTTCGTTTGTAGAGGTACAGCCGCATCCGATGCGGCGGCTGTTGCTGTTCGTCAGCCTGGGCGTCGTGCTGCTTGGCGTCGGAGGATTGCTTTTCTGGTATTACACCGGTCGGCTGGCCACCCCCCGCGAGCTGGCTCTGGAAGCTGAAAACGAGGCCTTACGAGCACAGTTAAGCCGCCTGAATCAAAAGCTGGATCAGTTCACTATTCGACTCAACGAGCTGGCTGCCCACGACCAGTCGTTGTATCGCACCTTACTCCAGGCGGATCCGATTTCGGAGGACGTATGGCAGATGGGTGTAGGCGGCACCGATACCTATGCCGCATTTGACCGCTTCAGCAAACCGACGGCAACGTTATTGCGGGAAACGGCTCAAAAGCTGGATGCCCTGGAGCGTCGGATTGCCCTGCAAAATGCCAGCTATCGGGAGCTGGTGAAGCTGGCCGAAGCGCGGGAGAGCTGGCGTCGACAGATGCCGGCCGTGTTGCCGGCCGATGGGGTTATTGTATCAGGCTTCGGGATGCGTCTGCATCCCATCCTGCGGGTACGCAAAATGCACGAGGGGATCGACATCCTGCTGCCCTATGGCTCGCCCGTCTACGCCCCGGGCGACGGGGTTGTGCGAAAGACCGGCCGCAGCGCTGGCTATGGCCTCTACATCATTCTGGAGCATCCAGCTACGGGCTACCGTACACTCTATGCGCATCTGTCTAAGGTCCTGGTACGCCGAGGCCAGAAAGTCCAACGAGGCGACTTGATCGCGCGCAGCGGTAACTCGGGACGCTCCACAGGGCCCCATCTGCACTACGAAGTGCGCGATCGCCGAGGACGCGCGCTCAACCCGCTCCAGTTTGTAGCCCCGAGTATGACGCCCCATCAGTATCAGCAATTGCTTGAAGCCGCAGAAAATTCCAGAATTTCTCTGGACTGAAAACGCACGGCTGCCTCCTCTGCCGGGAACACTTGGCGCCTTTCACTGATAGGGAAAAAAAGCCGATATATTAGAGCGTTACCTCTTGCATTTTTCGGGTCGGTGTGCTATTGTGCCGGCCCATAAAGGGGAAACAAAGAGATTGTGTTAACCAAACCTGTGTGCCGACGATGGGGTACTGGACGCTTGAGCTGGCTTCCTACCTGGAAGATGCACCCTGGCCGGCCACCCGTGACGAGTTGATCGACTATGCGGAGCGCACGGGTGCACCCATTGAGGTGATTGAAAACCTCAAAGAGCTGGAAGACGACGGGGAGCCCTACGAGAGCATCGAAGAAATATGGCCGGACTATCCAACGGCCGACGACGACTTCTACTACGAAGAAGAGTAAGCCGTACAATCGCTTCAGTCGGCCGTCCGGCCACTCCCCATTTGCTTAAGGGATTGCTGTGCTGGTTGATCGGCTGGGGGCTGCTGGGTGGGCTTCCGGTGCGGGGGCAAGCCCAGCAGCAATTTTTTTCAACGCCCTGGCTGGTCCGTGAAGTTCGTCTGGAAGGCAACCACACCTTCTCTGACGAAGTCCTCCGTCCTTACCTCCATACGGTTGCCAATCGGCGCTTTCTGGGTATCCCTGGCCTTACCTGGTGGTTGTGGCTCTACCGGCTGGGGGCCTCTGGCAGCCTGGGCGGACTACTGAGCCGTGCGCTGATGGCCAGCGGCGAACCGCCCGCTTATTACGAACCGACAGTGGTCCAGGCCGATGCGGAGCGCCTCACCCTGTTCTATCGCCAAGAAGGATTCCCCCATGCCCGGGTAGCAGCCCGATTGGATACCCTGCGCCCGGGCCACCTGCGGGTCATTTTTCACATTGAAGAAGGTCCCCCTACCTATTTGCGGCACATTCGTTACCACGGTATCGAAACACTTCCACCCGCCTTACAACGAGCCCTCGTACAAAACTCCCGACTGCGTCATGCACCGCTGCCCGATACATCGTTACAGCTCCAGGCGCGCCATCAGCGCTATTCAGAGCTGACGCTGCTGGAAGAGCGCCAGCGCCTCATGGAATTTCTATGGAACGCGGGCTATGCAGCCATCACGCGCGACTCTATCCAGGCCATCGTTATTCCTGTACGCCCTGATTCTTTCGACGTGGTTTTTCGGATTCGTCCCGGACCACGTTTTCGCTTTGGGGATCTGTATGTTGAAATCGAAGGCCCAGAGCCCGAGCTGTTCTTCCAACACGACACGCTCCGGCTACCTCCGGCCGCCGATACCCTCCAACCTGGACGCCTGCTCGTCACCCGTTCCCGAGAACGTCGCCTGAAGCTTGCTTTTCTGGCGCGTATGTTGCGCTTCCGGCCGGGCGACTGGTACAATCGCTCCCTGCTTTTAAACACCCGACGTCGGTTGGAAGCTACGGGCCTGTTTTCCTACGTTCGCATCGAACCCCGCTGGCGCGACACGTTGCACATCCCCGGTGAGGCAGCCCCTCGCCTGCCTCATCAATTCGTGCTGACTACCCGTCCCCGCCATCGCATACGGGTAGAGACTTTCATGCTGCAGCGTAACGGTTTACTCACCGGTAGCGAGAATGAACTGGGTACAGGCATGGCCCTCACTTACGAAAATGCCAACCTGCTGGGTCGTGCCGAAACGTTCAGCCTGCGCACAGCCGGCTCCATTTCGGGAAACTTTGAAGAAGGCCTGTTGACCTCAGCACAGCTCGAAATCACGGCTTCGCTGGTCTATCCTTATGCCGTCCGCCCCTTTGGTGCGCTCGAACGCTGGCTCCAGCTCTACGATGCCCGCACACGCCTTTCCCTCAGCCTGCTTACGGCCCGTCGGGACATACTCCGGCTGGTTATCCGGGGACGTGGCACCGCCCGTTTCCGCCTTGAGCTCCAGCATACGCCAACACTCACGTCGTTTGTGGACCTGCTCGATCTGAGCCTGAGCAATCCGGACACATTGCATGGTTTTCGGGCCACCTTCCTTGAGGAAGTGCTGCGTCCCATTGAAGACCCGGTGCAGCGAGCTCAGATCCTTGACGACTACACGGTGCCCCAGATCAATGACGTGGTTCGCTACACGTTGCAGGCTGCCCGCTTCCATCCGTTACACCGCACCCGTGGCTATGCCCACGAACTGTCTGTCGAAGTGGGCGGAATGCTATCTGACCTGCTGGACCGTGCTGTGTTTACGCCAGGCCGGCACGAAGGCACGCTGCCGGGACTGCCCCTCTTCCGCCGCGGACCATCTGGTAACCGGCTGCTCTACCGTCCGTATGTACGCATTAGCCTGGACGTTCGTCGATATTATCCGCTTCGTTCAGGCACCGTGCTGGCCACCAAGCTCCAGGCTGGCCTGGCCCATCCCATCGGTGTGCCCGACGTGATTCCTTTTGACCGGCGTTTCTACAGCGGCGGCGCCACCAGCGTCCGGGGATGGCCACTGCGCGGACTGGGTCCTGGTCGCCTTCAACTTCAGGAAAACGTAGAAGGCGCCAACCTGCTGGGCGGCGAGATCAAACTGGAGGCCAGCCTGGAGCTGCGTCAGCGTCTGTTGCGGCGGGTACTGGCCGCCGACTGGATCGGCGCATTCTTTACCGACACAGGAAACGTCTGGCTCGGTCCCCGCAACCCGGGTGCCGCGGCCGGACACTTCCGGCTCGCCCGTTTCGTTCAGGATCTGGGCTGGAGCGCAGGCATAGGCTTGCGCCTGGCCTGGGAATACCTCATCCTTCGACTGGATATGGCCTATCGGTTACACGACCCGGCCCGTCCGATGGCCGGGTTGTTACCCGATGGGCTGCGTCGCCCCATGCTTCATTTTGGCATCGGCCACACCTTTTAACCTCTACAGAACCATGCAAGCCCTGCAACGCTTCTATCGGCGCCTGTTCCGCCTACAGGAAGACGCCCACACCCGTGAGTTGCTGCACGTATTACGCCACGTCTCCATCTTTCAGCACTTACCCCGGCGCGTCTTAAAGACGCTGCTCCCCTACCTGCATGTCCGTACCTATCGTCGTCATGAAGTGATCTACTTCGAAGGCGATCCCGGGCTGGGCCTGTATATCATTACACGAGGCACCGTGCGCCTGCTTATGGAAAACGAAAACGGTCAGTTTGAAGAGCTGGCCCGGTTAAGCGAATACGACACCTGCGGTCATCTGGCGCTGCTGGGAGAATTTCGTCGGCTGGAGACGGCACAGGCAGCCACCGAGGTTCAGGTCCTGGGCTTCTTCCGTCCGGACCTTAAGCTACTGCTCCGACGCCATCCCGCCGTTGGCGCCGCTGTGCTCCAGGCAGTAGCCCGCTACGTAGCCGCTCGACAAGTCGCGCTTATTGAATTGCTGGGCCAGAGCGCCGATCGTCGGCAGGCACTGATCTGGCTACAGGAGGCCGGTCGCCACGCCGAACATCGCCTGCCTTCCCTCCATGCAGAATGATAGCGACCGAACCCTTTCACCCTCTTGGTGGTTTGTTGAGCCCGACCGCGTTCCCACCCGAAACGGCTGTGCTGAAAAAAGGAGCTGAGCTGGAACTGATTGTCGAGAAATTTGCCGATCGCGGGAAATCGCTGACCCGCGTGGATGGGTACGTACTGTTCATCGACGGCGGCGTACCCGGCGACCGGGCCCGCGTACGCATCGTCCGGCGCAAGAAAAACTATGCGGAAGGCCGCCTTGTCGAACTGCTTGAACCAAGCCCGCTCCGCACCGAACCACGCTGCCGTTACTTTGGCACGTGCGGTGGCTGCAAATGGCAACACGTGCGCTATGAAGCACAACTCGAAGCCAAGCAACAGCGGGTCTACGAGGCGCTCGTCCACCATGGCGGCTTTGAGGACGTTGACGTTCGTCCTACCCTGCCCGCCCCTCGGCTGTACGGCTATCGCAACAAGATGGAGTTTTCCTTCAGCGCTGATCGCTGGCTGACCGCTGACGAGATCGCCAGCGGCCAACCACTCGAGCGCCATTTCGCTGTGGGTCTGCACGTGCCGGGCAACTTTTACAAAGTAATCGATCTGGAAGAATGCCACCTGCCTGAGCCGATCACGGTACACCTGCTCAATGAGCTGCGGGCGTTTTTCAAAACGCGTGGCTGGGAACCATGGGATATTCGAGAGCACCGGGGATACCTGCGCCACCTGGTCATCCGCACTGGCACACGCACCGGCGAAGTAATGGTGAACCTGGTCACCAGCCGTTACGACGAGGCACGCATGGCTGAGCTGGGCGCCTTTCTGCAGCAGTACTTTCCGGAAGTTACCACCCTGGTCAACACGATCAACACGCGGCCGGCCCAGGTGTCCTACGGGGAAGCTGTCTACACGATCTTCGGGCCGGGCGTTATCCACGACTGCATCGGGCCGTTTCGCTTTGAGATTGCGCCTGACGCCTTCTTCCAGACCAACACGGAGCAGGCCGAACGGCTTTATGAAGTGGCACGTGAGCTGGCGGCGCTGCGTCCGGACGACCTGGTGTATGACCTGTACTGCGGCACCGGAACAATCTCCATTTTTATGGCGCCGCATGTGCGACACGTCGTGGGAGTGGAGCTGGTAGCCTCGGCCGTAGAGAATGCCCGCGCCAACGCGGCCGCCAACGGCATCACGAACTGTACGTTCGTGGCCGGCGATCTGTTGAAGGTGCTCACGCCGACGTTTGTGCAAACGCACGGCCGCCCCGACGTGGTCATCGTCGATCCCCCACGCGGCGGTATGCATCCCCGGGTGGTTCGTCGCATCGGCCAGCTCCGTCCGGAGCGGTTCGTTTATGTGAGCTGCAATCCGCAAACGCAGGCGCGTGATCTGAAGCTGCTCCGCGAGCAATACCGAATCGAGGCCGTACAGCCCGTCGATCTGTTTCCGCATACCGACCATGTGGAATGCGTCGTTGCCCTGCGGGCCTGTTAACCTTTTCGAGCCATGACCCGAGGCATTGCCTTTGTTACCGGCGGAACCGGCTTTATCGGAAGCCACCTGGTCGAAGAGCTGCTACGCCGGGGCTACCGTGAAGTGCGTTGCCTGGTGCGCAGGGAGTTGCGCTGGCTGAAAGGGCTCGACATTGTACCTGTGCGCGGCGACTTCTCCCGGATCGAAGTGCTCTGGGAGGCCGTGCGCGATGCGGATGTGGTCTTTCACGTAGCAGGTGTGACGCGCGCCCGCGACTGGGCCACCTTCGAACGGGGCAACATCACGGCTACTCTCAACCTGCTGGGCGCTGTACTGGAGGCCAACCCGAACGTCCACAAGGTGCTCATCACCAGTAGCCTGGCAGCCGTAGGCTACTGCCCGGGCGGCGTGGCCACCGAGGCATCGCCCCTGCGTCCCATCAGTGCCTATGGCCGCAGTAAAGCTCTGATGGAACAGGCCCTGTGGGCCCCCCGTGCCGAAGGTCCTCCCTTTGCCGAACAGCTACCGATCGTGGTGGTGCGCCCACCGGCCGTCTACGGCCCTCGCGAAGCCGACATCTACACGTTCTTCCGAACCGTCAGCCGTGGCCTGTGCCCCATCGTCGGGAGCGGCCAACACCCGGAACTGAGCCTCGTGCACGTACGCGACCTGGTACGTGGCATGGTGGACGCCGCCGAGTCGGACGCCACCACCGGGCAAACCTACTTCATCGGTAGCGAACAGTTCTACTCCTGGCGCGAAATTCGAGACGCCGCGCTGCGTGCCCTGGGCCGCCGGGCCCTGACCGTCCACATTCCACCGTTTCTGGTGGAGCCCATCGGTGCGCTGGTAGAACTGGCCGGACGCCTGACCGGCACTTATCCCCCCCTCAACCGCGAAAAAGCCCGCGAAATCCGGCGCGCCTGCAAAATGTGCGCGGTGGACAAAGCCCGCCGCGACTTCGGCTACCGCCAGCAGATCGGCCTCGAAGAGGGCCTCCAGGAAACCATCACCTGGTACCGCCAGCAGGGCTGGCTGTAGCCCCTTGACATTGTTTTTTTGCTTAGCTTTGCAAAAAGCTGATCCCCTTTAACCAACTCCTTCCAGCCATGCGTGTACTTCGTCGCATCCTGTTTGCCGGCCTCGCTGCCATGGCCCTGCTGCTCTCAGGGGCCCAGTTTACCGGCCGCATCACCACACAAGCCGCCTGTGCCTCCGGAGGGACCTGTACCGATGCGGGGTGTATAGGCGGATGGATTCCGTGTTATATTCCGCCGGACGGAGGCCTCTGTCTGACCGAACGAACCAATCCCAGGTAATGGGAAGGGGACGTACGCTGCTGTTCAGATGGGTGGTATGGGCATACCTGGGGCGTGGCTTTTTGCCACTCCTCGGGTATGCCCAGGAGCCTATACCTCAAAAGCTTCTCTCCCGTACTTTTCGGGAGGGTGTTTTTCAGCAAATGGAACAGCTGGGTACAGATGAACTGTCGGAACTGCCATTCTATCAGGCCATCGCGCTCCAGGTGCTGCCTCAACGATTGAACGAAGTATATGTGCTCGATTTTGACGCTGCTGCCGTGCGTCTTATTCAGTTCAATCCGCCTCGTATCATTCGTACATTCGGCCTTGGCAAAGGTCAAGGACCTGGAGAGCTCGCTAATCCTACCGACTTTAAAGTAGACGACTCATTGCACATCTGGATATGCGATCTGGCAAATAGTCGAATTACTATTTTTGCCCCTGATGGTTCACTGAAGCGCACCCTCCCGGTACAACATCCTCCTCTACGCATTGCACTTCAACCTGAGCACTTCGTCGTCCATAGCATTCCCTCGATAAATGGGCAGTTATATCAATACACCCGAAATGGTCAGTTTGTACAATCTTTCGGCAAATTCTCAAATGATTT
Source organism: Rhodothermus sp. (assembly GCA_030950375.1). Lineage (GTDB taxonomy): Bacteria > Bacteroidota > Rhodothermia > Rhodothermales > Rhodothermaceae > Rhodothermus. Next base: position 27,162 of record JAUZRN010000050.1, read on the forward strand.
ATTAAACGCAATGGCTTACATGGGATGGATTAATTCCGCAAAAGATGGTTATGTGTTTTTTGCAGGTTATTGGACAGGAATATTAGCAAAATTTAATCCTAATGGAACATGGATATTTTATCGAATGAATATCGATCAAACACCACCTCCACGTGTAAAAACGGACGAAAGGGGAGGCGCTTTGTTGACCGCAGGGCCCCTGTGACAACCTATACATTTAACGTATGGGGCAATTATTTGTATTTACACACAATAAAAGATAAAACCAATATCTTAGACGTATACGACACACAAAGTGGAGATTATCTGTTCTCCTATCGTATACCTGACCGCTTGACCCTGCCCTTCATGACAGACACCTTACTGTATGGCATTTACCAGGACACGCTCCTGACACGATGGCGTTGGATACCTGCGCGCCCTTGAAGGAACTACTCGTCTACCGCTGAAGCTTTCAGGGCAGGTTCAGGCAGGCCGTAGCCTACCACCAGCGCCATGACCAGCAGCGCCAGCGCGCCCAGCAGGGCAGTGCTCAGATAACCGAACTGCGCGTAAAGCCAGCCAGCAGCTACGCCACTGATCCCGATGCCGAGCTGTCCCAGCGCGATCGACAGGCTCATGAGCGAGCCGCGCTGCGCTCCCGGCACCAGTGCCGTCAAAAGCGACTGGAGCGGGCTCATCCGCATGCCCACCAAGGCCATCGCCAGGGCAAACATTCCGTAAATCACCGGACCGCTACGCATGAGCAGCGGAGCACCGGCCATCAGCACAGCCAGGCCGAGCGTGGCGCTTACAATGAGGGGCTTGCGTCCAACGCGATCCGAAAGCCATCCGGCCAGCGGACCGGCCACGACGTTCGCCAGCCCGCCGACCAGAAAAAGCAGGGCTATCTCCTGGGTACGGAATCCGCGCATGCGCTCCAGCCAGGTCGGCAGGTAGATCAGAAAAAGTCCGATGCTGAAAAACATCAGAAAATACACAAGCGGTGAACGTGATGTGGTTGGCTGCCGCAGCAATCCACGATAGCGCCGAAGCGCCTCGCATAGCGAAAGGGGTGCCTCGGAGCGCACACCGGGCGGCTGCGGCACATAGCGCCAGATCAGCATGGTAGCCAGCGCCATGGTCAGCCCGAACATCAAAAACGGCCAGCGGAAGTCGGCCCAGCCGGCCAGCAGCGTTCCGGTCGGAATGCCCACGATCTGCCCGAAAGCCACCCCGCTCATCACCCATCCGTTAGCCCAGCCACGCCGCTCGTACGGAAAGTAGTCTCCCACGTAACTGACAGCCGCGCCGCTGAGCAGGCCGCCGGCCATGCCAGCCATTGCCCGCACAACAAGCAGGGCACCGTAGCTGGAGGCCAAGCCATGTAGTAGCAGGGCACCTGTCATGGCACCGCTTCCAACCAGCAGCATCAGTCGCCGTCCCAGCCGATCCGAAACAGGCCCCGCTACCAGCGCCATCACGCTGAGCATTACCGCATAAGCCGTAATCAAGCTACCCTGCGCGACTTCCCCAATACCCAGCGTGGCACCAATGCGCGGCAGGATGGGCACCATAATGATTACCTGACTGCTGGCCGAAAGAACCATCAGCCAGAGCGCCAGCAGGATGCGCCATTCCGACCGAAGCGCCATGCCGTACAAGCCAACGTTTGCTGGCCCAACCGCACCCCCAACCCTTTGTTTCGACAGCTGTGAAAGCTTCGGTGCTATCGAGGAAAAACAAGACTGTTCAACAGATTCACCCTTTCAAAAGAACACGTACACCATTAACAATTCGCTAACGGTGCGATAATCACCAGATAACAGGCCACAGCTACTTTGGCAGGCGATCTCAGCAAGGGCATCGTGCCTGCCGCGTATGAAACACCTGCTGCTATGGACTTTTCTGCTGCCGACAGTCTGTCTGGCTCAGGTCCAGACAGGACGCGTTGTAGGAAGGGTGGTCGATGCTGAAACGGGCGAGCCGCTTATCGGCGTGAACGTGCTTGTGATAGCAAAGGGCACCGGCGCTGCCACCGACCTGGAGGGTCGCTATGAAATTGTCAATCTCGCTCCGGGCACCTATACGCTGCGCTTCTCCTACGTGGGCTATGTAAACCAGATCGTCCAGGGCGTTGTGGTGCGTCCCGGGAAAACAACCCGTCTTGACCTCAGCCTCGTTCCGGAATCGGTAGGCCTCGAAGCGGTGGTAGTCGAAGCGCGTCTGCTGCGTAACACCGAAGCGGCCCTGCTGGCCGAACGGCAGAAGGCAGCCGCTGTGAGCGACGCGATCAGCGCCGAAAGGATCAGCCGCACCGGCAGTAACAATGCAGCTGATGCCCTGGAAAAGGTAACAGGCGCTTCGGTGCTCGACGGCAGGTATGTCTACGTGCGTGGCCTGGGCGAACGCTACATGAATGCCCGGCTCAACGGACTGGACCTTCCCAGCGCTGACCCTGACCGCAAGGCGGTACCCTTCGACCTGTTTCCCGCTTCCCTGCTGGACCATATTGTGACCGTCAAAACGTTCACACCCGATCAGCCAGGCAGCTTCACCGGTGGCAGCGTTAACCTGAGCACGCGAGCCTTTCCTGAGGCCTTATCCATCAGCTTTTCTACCTCAATCACCTATCGTCCTCAGATGGTCGGCTTTGGCAATCCGATCCCGGCCGTACCCGGAGCCAATCCAGGCACCTGGGGCCTTCGCGCTGATCGCCTCGACGTGCCTTCGCTTTTGAAAACGTACCGATTCGAACGCATTCCCTCACTCAGCCAGGCTATCCTGAATGCCGAAAAAGCTCGGCTACTGGACCAGCTCTCACGGGCCCTTGCGCCCGAGATGACGCCCGTTTATCGGCCGGCTCCGCTTAACCGGAGCTATACGCTCTCGGCAGGCAATCGCTTCGAGCTGGGCGGCGACCGGCTGCTGGGGGTTGTAGCCAGCTTTAGCTACCGACGACAAGCTACGGCCTATGACGACGGCATCTGGGCCCGTTATCGGCTAACCGGACGCGATGAAGCGGTTCTTTCCGAAGATAACTATCTGCGCACCCTTTCAGGCACCGATGAGGTCATCTGGGGCAGCCTGATCCACGCCTCGCTTCGCTTGCATCGACACCATGAACTGGGCCTTAGCCTCATCCAGAACCACAGTGCTGAAAGCACCGCCCGCTATCAATGGGGGCGCTTTTTATCCCAGTTCCGCCCCGAAGATATCTACGAAACGCGCTCGCTCATCTACATCGAGCGTGACCTGCGCACCTATCAGGTCCGCGGCAAGCATGTCCTGGGCAGCCCATTTCAGTCCGCCATATTGCGTTGGGACTTCGCCACTACCCGCACCTGGCAGAATGAGCCCGACCGCCGCTTCTTCACAGATCATTACCGTCTCCGTCCTCGCAACGATGGCACGGTTGATACCCTCTACATCATCCGGGCCACCACCCCCCCTCAGCGCTATTTTCGCTACCTGGAGGAATCCAACCAGGTAGGCAATCTGGCACTGGAAGTGCCCTTTGCGACCAACTTTCGCCTCAAAGTGGGGGGCTACCTGGAGCACAAAACCCGCACCTATCGTGAGCGCAAATTCGTACTGCGCCAGCATCGAGGCCTTCGCTACGACGGCGACCCGGCCACCTACTTTAGCCCGAATAATCTGGGCATCATTCAGGAGCGCGATCTAAATGGCGATGGCTCCCCCGATCTGTTCACCTTCGGTCTTTATCTGCAGGAAGACACACAGCCTTCGTCCAATTACGACGGGAGTCAGCACATAGGGGCAGGCTTTGCCATGATCGATTGGATGCCTGTGCGCCGGTTGCGTGTCATCACGGGTCTGCGTTACGAGACCACCGACATCGAGGTGGTCAGTCACGACACCACGAAGGATGTCGGCCGCCTGCAGCATGCCGACTGGCTCCCGGCTGCCACCTTCATTTATCAACTGGCCAACAACATGAACCTGCGTCTGGCGTACGGTCGCACGCTGGCCCGACCGGTCTTTCGGGAGCTGGCGCCCTACTCGACCTTCGAGTATGTAGGCGGCTATCTGCTCACGGGCAATCCCAACCTGCGCCGCACGCTTGTGGACAATTTCGACCTGCGCTGGGAATGGTTCATCCGTCCCGGTGAGTTACTGGCCGCCAGCCTTTTCTTCAAGTACTTCGACGATCCGATTGAGGTTGTCTATCAACCTTTTGCCCCCAACGATAGCCCCGAGGTGCAGTATCGCAATGTGGAAGATGCCACCCTCTACGGGTTAGAGCTGGAGGTGCGCAAGCGGTTGGACTTTCTAAGCAGGACCCTGCGCCACTTTGAATTTAGCGCCAACGTGACGCTGGTGCACTCGACAGTACGGGTACCTGCCGAGGAGTTGCAATCGATTCGGGAGTTGCGGCCTAACGCTCCGGCCACACGCTCGCTACAGGGCCAGTCGCCTTACCTCCTCAACGCCGACCTGAGCTACGTGCACGAGCAACGCGGAACGGCCGTGAGCCTTTACTACAACGTGTTTGGTCCGCGCCTGAAGGAAGTCGGGTTGGGCGGTACACCCGACACCTACGAGCAGCCACGTCACACGTTGGATCTAAATATTAGTCAGCGGCTGCTAACCAACCTGTCGCTCAACGTATCGGCGAAGAACCTGCTGAACGCTCGCTACCGGGTCGCTCATTTCTACAGAGGGCGAGAGTATGTAACACGCGATTATGGAAGCGGGCGATCGTTTTCCGTTGGGCTACGCTTTCAATACTGAGCGAAAACAATCCCTGAAGATAGCGAAGCGGCGGCCTTCGGGCCGCCGCTTCGCATAAGCACTCGCCGTTAACAAACCATAAACCCAACGTAATCTCACTATGAAGCCACGTTTTACCACGCTGGTGTTTCTGCTGATGTGGCCTCTCCTGAGCCACGCGCAGCCTGTGGTGATCGTCACCGATGCCGACATCGGTCCGGGCGATCAGGTCACCTGGACCAGCGATAACATCTATGTGCTGGACGGCTTTGTCTTCGTCGAAGAAGGGGCCACGCTTACCATTGAGCCCGGCACCATCATCAAGGGAAAACCCGGTACCGGCGAAAACGCCTCAGCCCTCATTATCACACGCGGCGCACGCATCTATGCTGAGGGGACCCCTGATCGTCCTATCATCTTTACCGCCGAAGCTGACCCGCTCGACGGTAGCTTCGACGCTTCCATCCGCGGCCAATGGGGCGGTCTGATTCTCCTCGGACGCGCCCGCACCAACCTGGCTAATGGCGAAGCCAACATCGAGGGCATTCCTTCCACTGAAACCCGTGCCCGCTATGGATGCGTGCCGCACAATACGACACCTACCACCGTCGACGACTGCGATGACAACGACAATTCCGGGGTGCTCCGCTACGTCTCCATTCGCCATGGCGGCTCCAACATTGGTGCCGACAATGAAATCAATGGGTTGACGCTCGGCGCTGTCGGCCGCGGCACCACCATTGAATACGTTGAAGTCTTTGCGAACGAAGACGACGGCTTTGAATTCTTCGGCGGTACCGTCAACACCCGCTATCTGGTAGCCGCCTTTTGTGGCGACGACGCCTTCGACTACGACGAAGGATTCCGTGGCAAAGGGCAGTTCTGGTTCGCTATCATGTCGTCCGACGTAGGCAACCGGGCTGGTGAGCACGATGGTGGTCGCGATCCCGAAGACGGACAGCCCTTCGCCATCCCCCTCATCTACAACGCCACCTACATCGGGGCAGGCGCCAGCTCCGGCAACGCCGACAACGATACCTTCGTCTTCCGCGACAACGCAGGCGGTAAATACTTCAATTCCATCTTTACCGACTTCGGTAACATCGGCATTGAGGTGGAAGATGTAGCCAACGTCAACGTCGATAGTCGTCAGCGCCTCGAACAGGGGGATCTGGTGCTGGCCAACAATATCTGGTGGGGTTTCGGTGCCGGCAACAACCTGGCCGATTTTGCACCACAGGACTTTGTACAGCAACACCTGCAGGCCAACCACAACGTCGTCGAAGATCCCATGCTACGCAGCATCAGCCGCATACCTGATGGCGGTCTGGATCCACGGCCGCGTCCGGGCTCCCCGGCCCTGACGCTTCCCCGAGCCCCCTACCCCGAAAATGATACTTTCTTCACGCCCGTAGCCTATATCGGCGCCTTTGGCCCCGACACCCTCTGGATCAAAGGCTGGACGAAACTTGCGCAACTGGGCATTCTGACGGGCCTGACGCCCCCTACCCGAACACGCCCGACTACCATCATCCTGGGGGCTGGATACCCCAACCCCTTTCGCTCCAAGACAACCCTGACCCTTGTGTTGCATCAAACGCAACCTGTGCGCCTGGCCGTTTACGATCTGCTGGGACGTGAAGTCGCGCGCCTTGTCGAGGGCGTCCGCCCATCTGGCACCTACCGGTTTACCTTCGACGGCACCCACCTGGCAGCCGGCACCTATCTGGTCCGCCTTGAAACTCCATCGGGCGTACAGGTTCGAACGCTGACGCGCCTACCCTGACGCTCAACACGCTTGAGCCAGGAAGGAGGCATGTGTCCACCCCCTTCCTGGCTTTTTGCGAACTCCCCTTCGCAGACAGCCTGCGTAACGGTCATCGGCGCAAGCTTCTTCGGCATGCTCCGCAGCGTTCCTGAAGTGCTCCGCCCGCCTTTCGTTGCCGCATAACCCGAATCCTCCATAAAATGCAATCCCCCCGCTGGTTGCGGCCCGTCGCCCCATTGCGTAAGCCCAGGCCCGCCGGTATCTTTGGCGTTGCGTATCTGCATGGAGAACGCTGCACGCTATGCGCAAATATCGGTGGGTTCGCCGGCCGCTGGCCGATCCGGACGCCGTGGCCACGTTAATGGCGGCGGCGCGTTATCTTCCTGAACCGCTGGCCCGTGTGCTGGTGGCGCGCGGTATTACGACGGTGGAGGCTGCCCGTGCGTTCTTTCGTCCACGCCTGGATCAGTTGCACGATCCCTTCCTGATGGCCGACATGGAGGCGGCCGCCCGTCGCCTGGCCCGGGCGATTGAACACCGGGAGCATGTGTTGGTCTATGGTGACTACGACGTGGACGGCACCACAGCTACGGCGCTCATGACCTCGTTTCTAAAAGCGCGTGGCGTGCCCGTCCGCTTCTTTGTACCCCATCGCTTCCGGCATGGCTACGGCCTTACCCGGAAAGCGCTTGAAGAAGCCCTGGAGGCCGGCACCCGGTTGTTAATCGCGCTGGACTGCGGCATCACGGCCGCCGAAGAAGCTGCCTATGCCCGCACACGAGGCGTCGATCTGATCATCTGTGATCACCATACGGCCGGCGCGTCCTTGCCAGAAGCCGTGGCGGTGCTCGATCCCAAACGCCCGGACTGCCCTTATCCGTTTCCCGAACTTTCGGGCTGTGCGGTAGCTTTCAAGCTGGTACAGGCAACGCTCCAGGTACTGGGCGAATCGCCTGAATCGGCCTATACCTATCTCGACCTGGTGGCCCTCTCGACGGCAGCCGACATCGTGCCGTTGACCGGCGAAAACCGCGTGCTCATGGCCGAAGGACTGCGCTATCTGCGCCAGAGTCCCCGTCCGGGCCTGCAGCAACTGGCCACTCGGGCCCGATGGCCGCTGGAGCAGCTCACCATGCATGGCATCGTGTTTGGGCTGGCTCCACGTATCAACGCAGCCGGACGCCTGGGCGACGCCAACCGGGCCGTGGCCCTGCTGCTGGCCGAAGACCCGACCGTGGCCGAAGCCCTGGCAGCCGAACTGGACATGGCCAACCGCGAACGCCAGCAACTTGACCGTCAGACGCTCGAAGAAGCGATCGCCCAGGCTGAACGCCAGATCTCGGCCCGTGACGACCGCTATGCCCTGGTGCTCTACCGCCCTGACTGGCACCTGGGCGTCATCGGAATCGTAGCCAGCCGAATCGTCGAACGCTTTTACCGCCCCACAATCCTGCTCTGCGCCGTCGATTCCATTCTTAAAGGTTCAGCCCGCTCAATCGCCGGTGTCAACATCTACGACGCTCTCCGCGACTGCGAAGACCTACTACTGCAATTCGGCGGGCATACGTATGCGGCCGGGCTGGCCCTGGAAGAAGCCCGACTCGAAGCCTTCCGCGAACGCTTCAACGAAGCCGTAAGCGCCCGACTGACCCCTGAACTACTGATTCCCCGCCTGGAAATCGATGCGCTGCTTGATCTGCACATGCTTGACGCGCGCTTCTGGCGTCTGCTCCAGCGTTTCGGACCGCACGGCCCTGAAAACGAAGAACCTCTGTTTATGGCCCGCGATCTGGAAGTGGTGAACGAACCCCAACTGGTAGGCAGTGAGGGCAAACACCTGAAGTTTTTCGTGCGCCAGCGCGCCCACCCCGATGATCCCCCCTGCGAGGTCATTGGCTTCGGGCTACAACGACTCCTGCCGATTGTACAGCACAGCCGCCGCACCGGCCAACCGCTTGCGCTGGCTTTTACACTCCAGGAAAACTCCTGGCAGGGACAGACCCGCCTCCAGCTCCGACTACGCGATCTGAAACTGCAACGCGTCGAAGCTCCGGCCAACAAAATTTCTTGAAGAGGAAACCCTGACAACGACAGGCGTTGCATTTTCGCGTAGAAACATTTAGACTATGTCTAAGCAAAAGTCATCGGCCGGAGGTTGAAAGCCATGCGGAGTGATGCGGCCCCGCTGACCTGTTTCCAGAAAGGGCAACATGTGCAGATCGAATGGCTGGCCCTGGAGGAGGAGCATGCGCAACGGCTTCGAGAGCTGGGCGTGCGCGAAGGCTGCCGGGTCTGCGTCATGCTCAACGCCGACAAATGCATCCTCGGGATCGGTGCCTGTCGGCTGGCCCTGCAACGTGAAGTAGCCATGCGGCTGTTTGCTGTGCCTGCCTGAGCGATGATAACCCTGCGCGATCTCCGGCCGGGCGAACGGGGCCGTGTGACAGGTTACGTCAGCGACCGCCTCCCTCCCCGCATCTTTGAAATGGGTCTGTTGCCCGGTACTGAAATCGAAGTGGTCCGGCTGGCCCCTCTGGGTGACCCTATTGATCTAAAAGTCCGTGGCTTTCACCTCTCCATTCGTAAGCAGGATGCGGAGTTGATCCAGGTGGAACGGCTATGAGTGGAAGCTGCCACGAGCCAACTGCTGCGCTTGAAACACTCCGAGCGCCAGTCATTGTCCAGCGCATCGCGTTGGCCGGCAATCCCAACGTGGGCAAAACCACGTTATTCAATCTACTGACGGGACTGCGCCAGAAGGTGGCGAATTATCCGGGCGTAACGGTCGAACGCAAAAGCGGCCGGCTGGTCGGGCATGAAAGCATTGAGGTGATCGACCTACCGGGCACCTATAGCCTGAATCCTCGCTCCATTGATGAACGCGTCGCCTACGACGTGCTGGTCGGGCGTATGCCGGGCGAGCCGGCCCCCGACATCGTCGTGTGCGTGGTCGATGCCACCAATCTGGAGCGCAACCTCTACCTGGTGACCCAACTCATGGACCTGGGGTTGCCGGTCGTGGTGGCTCTCAACATGATGGACGCGCTGGCCGAAAATGGTCTGGAGCTGGACGTCAACGGACTGGCGCGGCGCCTGGGCGTACCGGTAGTGCCCATGGTAGCCCGCAAGGGACAGGGCGTCGATCAGCTAAAGAAAATCCTGCTGCGTGGCGTGCCGTCTCCGCCAGCCGAGCGGCGTTGGACACTCATGCCGGCCGTGGCTGCGGTCGTCGAAGATCTGGCCCGGCGCCTGGGCGAAGAGGTTCCGGACGTGCCCGAACGCCAGCGCTTCTTCGAGGCACTCAGTGCCTTGACCAGCGATACGCTGCTGGAAGTCTGGAAACGCCGGGCGCCCCGCTTCTACGAAGCCGTACACGCAGCCCGTCAGGATCTGGAAACCCGCAAGGTGCCGTATCGCCAGGCCGAGATGATCGGCCGCTACGGCTGGCTGAGCCCGCTCGTGGCCGAAGTGCTGCGACGGCGGCCGGACGCTCAGGAGCGTACGCTTTCGGACCGTATCGATGCGGTACTGACGCATCGCATAGCCGGCCCGCTGATCTTCTTCGGCCTGCTGCTGCTCATCTTCCAGGCTATCTTCTCCTGGGCAGTGCCGTTCATGGACGCCATCGAGGAAGCCGTGGCCTGGGCCGGTGAGCAGGTGCGTGCCGTCATGCCCGATGGCTTTCTGGAAGACCTGATCGTCGATGGGGCCATCACCGGTGTCGGCAATGTGCTGGTCTTTCTACCCCAGATCCTGCTTCTGTTTTTCTTCCTGGGAATTATGGAAGACACCGGCTATATGGCCCGTACGGCGTTCATCATGGATCGCTTGATGCGAAGGATGGGGCTGAGCGGCGCCTCAGTGGTCCCCCTCCTGAGCGGTTATGCCTGCGCCGTACCGGCCATTATGGCTGCCCGCACACTCGACAACGAACGCGACCGGATCATCACCATCATGGTCACGCCGTTAATGAGCTGCTCAGCCCGCCTCCCTGTCTACACGCTGTTCATCGCGGCCTTTATTCCAAACACACCGGTAATCGGTCCGCTGAATGCCCAGGGACTGGCTATGTTCAGTCTTTACCTGCTGGGTACGAGCATGGCGTTTGTGGCTGCCTGGGTGCTCAAGACATTTGTCTTCAAGGGCGAAAGTGCCTACTTCGTCATGGAGCTTCCCCCCTACCGGGCGCCTCAGTTCAAGCAGATCCTCTATCGGATGATCGACCGCGCCAAGGCGTTTGTCACCCGAGCTGGCAAAATTATCTTCAGCCTGAGCATTGTGATCTGGTTTCTGGCCAGCTTTCCCCGTGCCGAACTGGACCCGGAGCTCGTAGCGCAGCGCCAGACGCTGGAAACCTGGTATGCACACGCTCGGGATAGTCTGGAGGCGGCTGGCGCTTCGGCCGCGGCATTTGCCGAACTGGCAGCGACCTACGAAGCACGCCTGGCTTCTATCGCCGACGCCGAGGCAGCCCGCCAGATCAGCCAAAGCTTCATCGGACGCCTTGGCTATGCGCTGGAACCCCTGATGCGACCGCTGGGCTTTGACTGGAAAATCACGGCGGGGATCATTTCTTCCTTCCCGGCCCGCGAAGTAATCGTAGGCACCATGGCCACTATTTATGGCGTAGCGCATGCCGGCGAAGACGAAATCATCCTGCGCCAGGTGTTGCGGGCCGATCCGGCGTTCTCTCCGCTGGTAGCTGTCAGCCTGATGGTCTTTTACGTGTTCGCACTGCAGTGCATGAGCACGCTTGCCATTGCACGCCGCGAGCTGGGTACCTGGAAATGGCCGGCCGTCATGTGGCTGTACATGTTCGTACTGGCCTACCTGTTTTCCCTTCTGGTTTACCAGGGGGGACGCTGGCTGGGAATCGGATAAGGCGTCTTCGATACGGGTACTTAACTATGGGCAGCCCTTAGTCGATTTTTTGCAAAACTTCACCTGGGCCTTCCGGTAAACAGGGTAGCCACCGGGATGATCATGACCCGCATCCGCGCCCATATCGCCCCGTCCGTTAGCCGGCTCATGCTCGGCCTGCTGGTGCTTTTCCCGCTGGGGCCGCATACGCTGACCGGCCTGCTGCTGTGCATCGAAGCCGGCGGGCGGGTTCATGTCGAAGGGGTGACCGATAGTGATTGTGCCGCTATCGAGCTGCTGGCTTCCTGGGAAGGCCATCCCGTCTTCCCGGCTGTATTCTCGACGCAACCCATAAAATGGCAACGTGTCGATTCCTCAGTAGCATGCATTGATGTGCCCTTCCTTCTCAGTCCTACCGATGGTTATGGTCAGGTGGCGCGTGGACAGGCCGTTGTGCAGGTGGTGGCAGCGGCTGTAAGCATATTGTGGATTTCATGGGATCTGGTTTCAGGCTGGACTCCTCCGTTTCATCTGACATCGTCATCTTTCTTCTTTACGCACCCTTTCACTTCGCTTCGTACTGTCATCCTGCTCCTCTGATTCCCTCCAGAAACGGCGCACTACCCGAGCTTTAAACGTGCGCCTTGCCTTACCGACCTTCCGTCAAGGGATGGTTTCGGATCTGTCTGTCAATGTTTCTGGAGGGTTCCTATGGTTTATACTATCCGTTTGTACCTGTGGATTGGTGTACTTTTGCTGTTGGGATTGGGCTGTGCAGCGCCGCGTGATCTGGCCTGGCAACCGCCTCGTCCTCTGGCCGCAGACCAGCTGGCCTATCGGCCGCCCAAGCGTCCAGTTTTCGACGCCGCAGCCGATACCAGTCGCACCGTAGCTCAGCTTACCCTCGAAGCAGCGCTCCGCTACACGCTGCGCTTTAATCCCGAACTGCAGGCCGCCGCCTGGGAAGTACGTGCTCGCGAGGCCCGTGTATTACAGGCCGGACTGTGGCCCAATCCGGAACTTGAATCAGACATAGATGGAGCAGGCGCGACAGGCCCGGGGCTGGATCCGCAGGACCGGGAAATGAGCCTGGTCCTCACCCAGGAGTTACCGCTGGGCGGGGACCAGGGAGCGGCCCGCCGGCAGGCTATGCAGGAAGCGCGGCTGGCCGGCTGGAACTATGAAGCGGTGCGTCTGGAACTGGTGGCACGTACCCGTCAGGCGTTTATCGAAGTGCTCACGGCCCAGGAGCGGCTGCGCCTCGCCGATAGCCTGTTACAGCTTGCCAGGCGCTTTGAGGCGGCCGTCCAGGCACGCGTATCGGCCGGCAAGGCCCCGCCGTTTGAGGCACGCCGTGCCATGGTAGTGCGGGCCAATGCGGAGCTGGCAGCCCGGGAAGCAGCCCAGATGCTGAAAGCTGCTCGCCGCCAACTACGCAGTCTCTGGGGACCCGCAGGTCCGCGCTTCGATCGCGTGATAGGCACCCTGGGCGAAATCGAACCGGTGCCTTCATTTGCCATGCTCCGCCCACTACTTGCCCAACATCCAGCGCTGGCGCAGTTTGTAGCCCGCCGTGCCTTACAGCAATCGGCCCTGCAACTGGCTCAGGCCCGACGGATTCCCAATTTGAATCTGGTAGCCGGCCTGGTCCGCTACGGAAACACAGGGACCCAGGCCTTTCGCCTGGGACTACGACTTCCGCTCCCGCTGTTCGACCGACAGCAGGGCAACATCCAGGAAGTCCGCTACCGTCTGCTGCAGACCGAAACCGAAGCAGAAGCGGTGCGCCAGGCCCTGCTCCGACGTCTGGCGCTGGCGCATGCGCGCCTGCTCACTTCCTACCAGGCCGTCCAACAACTGCAACAGGAGGTGCTACCTGCCGCCCGAGAAATCTTTGCTGTCATCGAGCAGGGGTATCGCGAAGGCAAATTTGACCTGCTGACCGTGCTGGATGCACAGCGCACCCTGCTGGAAACGACCAATCAGTATCTCGATGCACTGCGGGATTATCACCAGGCGCGAGCTGAGGTCGAGGCGTTAATCGCCCAACCGTTGAATCGTCTGTCCCACTAAAACGAAGCCGAGAAAAGTACCATGTGGATCGATAAAGCCTATGTGCTGGCGTTTCTGAGTGCCGGGTTGCTGTTGATCGCTACCGGCTGTCAATCTGGCGACGCGGACCCTCCACCGGAGAGTACCACGGAGGCAAACCATTCAGAGGCCGAGGCTGACCATCTCGAAGCGGTCAGCCTGGAACAGATTGATCTGGAAGACTTTGCGATCGAAATCGATACCGCAGGCCCTGGAACGCTGGCCTTTACCAAAACCTTCCCGGGGGAGGTACGCGTCAACGAGGATCAATTCGCGCACGTGGTCCCTCGGCTGTCCGGGATCGTACGTGAGGTTTATGTAACGCTGGGCGACCATGTGGAGGCAGGCCAGCTCATGGCCGTCCTGGAAAGCCGCGAGCTGGCCGAACTGAAGGCCAACTATCTGGATGCGCTGGCTCGCCTGGAACTGGCCCAGGCCACCTATGAACGGGAAGCCCGCCTGTACCGGGAGAAGGTTTCCTCGGAGCAAGAATATCTGGAAGCCCGTCAGGCGCTGGCAGAAGCCCAGATTGCATTACGTTCGGCTGCGCAAAAACTGCTTGCGTTAGGATTCTCTCAGCGCTATATCGAAGCCCTCCCTGACCAGCCTGACAGCCTGCTGCGCCTCTATCAGTTGCGTGCGCCTATCCGGGGTACGGTAGTCGCCAAACACATCGTTCAGGGAGAAGCCGTCGAAGCCTTTACCACCGTTTTCACGGTGGCCGACCTGTCCACCGTCTGGGTCGATCTGTCAATCTATCAGCAGGATCTGGCCCGTATCCGTGAAGGCCAACGGGTCACTATCCTGGGCCTGAATCATCAAGAAGAAGGCATCATCTCCTATGTTCAACCGCTGGTTGAAGAAGACCGGCGCACCGGACTGGCCCGCGTGGTGCTACCTAACCCCCACGGCCTCTGGAAGCCGGGCCTGTTCGTCACCGGTCAGATCGTAATCGGACGACAGCGCTACGAGGTAGTCGTGCCACGGGGTGCCATTCAGACGATGGATGATGCGCCCATTGTCTTCGTCCCAACCCCGGAAGGTTTCGTGCCGCGACGCGTCCAGATCGCAGCTGAAACCGACAGCCTGATCGCCCTCGCCGATGGATTGGCTGCCGGCGAACCCTATGTCGTACAGGGGGCCTTTACCCTGAAAGCCGAACTGGAAAAAGAAGAAATCGGCGAGGGTCACGGCCATTAACGCTCCACCCCGTTAAACTTCCGACTCGGACAAGCTATGCGTAAGCTGATAGATTTTGCCCTGCGGAATCGTCTGCTGGTGCTCTCGCTGGGCCTGCTGGTGATGGGCGCTGGATGGTATGCGTACACGCGCCTGCCCGTTGATGCTTTCCCGGATGTTTCGCCTTCGCTGGTCCAGGTGTTCACGGTAACACGCGGGCTGGCCCCCCAGGAAGTTGAACAGTACGTCACCTATCCGATTGAGCGGGCTATGAGCGGACTGCCTCGACTGAAGCAGATCCGCTCGGTCTCTAACTTTGGCCTGTCGGTCGTCAACATCTACTTTGAAGATGGCACCGACATTTACTTTGCCCGACAGGTGGTCGGAGAACGCCTGCAAGAAGTGCGTGAACAGATCCCGCCCGGCTTTGGTGAACCCCAGATGGGGCCTATCTCCACGGGCATGGGTCTGGTCCTGTTCTACTATCTGGAGGACACCACGGGCCGCTATTCCCTGGAGGAGCTGCGCACCATCCAGGACTGGGTCGTCAAACCCATGCTCGAATCGGTGCCGGGGGTGACCGAGGTGCTTGGCATCGGCGGTTTTGAACGTCAGTTCCAGGTCAACGTCGATCCGAACGCTCTGCTGCGCTATGGCGTCACAATGGCCGAGCTCGTCGAGGCCATCGAAGCTAACAACCTGAACGTAGGCGCCCAGTTCATCGAACAGCACGGCGAACAGTTCGTCATTCGCTCCGAAGGACTGGCCACTGGCATCTCGGATATTGAAAACATTGTAGTCAAAACCGTCGATGGCACACCGATCTATGTACGGGACCTGGCCCGGGTAGAAATCGGTGGTGCAATTCGTCGAGGACTGCAAACGCGCAATGGCATAGAGGAAGTCGTCGCGGGCATGGTGATCAAGCTCTATGGGACCAATGCCTCGACCGTCATTGCCCGCGTCGAAGAAAAACTGGCCCAGATAGAAGACGTACTGCCACCAGGTATTCGCATTGTCCCCTACTATGAACAAAAGACGCTGGTTGAGGCTGCCGTTTCCACCGTGACCAATGCGCTCTGGCAGGGCATCCTGCTGGTGATCCTGGTGCTGGTCGCGTTTCTGGGGTCCTGGCGGCCCAGCGTGGTGGTGGCCCTTTCCATTCCTTTCTCGGTGTTGCTGTCTACGCTGTTCATGGGGCAGCTGGACATCTCGGCCAATTTGATGTCGCTGGGTGGGCTGGCCATCGCCATCGGGATGATGGTCGACGGTGCCATTGTGATGGTGGAAAACGTGGATCGCCATCTCCGCAATGCAGCGCCCGACGAACCACGACTCCATGTTGTCGCCCGGGCCTGCTTGGAAGTAGCTCGGCCGGTCGCGTTTGCCATTGCGATCATCGTGATCGTCTTCCTACCGTTGTTTACCCTGCAGGGTGTCGAGGGCAAAACGTTCCGGCCGCTGGCCTATACCACCGCGCTGGCCATGTTCGGCTCGCTGGTCTTTGCGCTGGTGGTGGCCCCCGTGCTCTCCAGTCTCGTCATGCGTCGGTCCTCTTCAAACCGCACGCCCATTGGAGAACGCGTCATTCAGCGACTGTTGCACTTTTACCGGCCGCTGGTCACGTTCTTTGTGCAGCGTCGCACCTGGGCTATTGCCCTGGCTGGGGGGCTACTGTTACTGGGCGCTACGGCCTTTCCATTTCTGGGCAGTGAATTTACGCCGACCCTACAGGAGGGCACCATCGTGCTTCGTCTGACCATGGCGCCTTCCATTTCACTCACCGAGGCTAAGGCCACCACGCAGCGCGTCGAACGTCGCCTCATGCAGATTCCGGAGGTCATTGGGGTCGTTACTCGAATCGGCCGCGGCGAAGTTGGCGCGCACAGCGATCCCATCAACTCTGCCGAGATGTATATCCTGCTGAAAGAACGCGACGAATGGCGCGTAGACAACCAGGAGGAGCTACTCGCGCTCATTCGGCGGGAGCTGGGCACCCTCCCGGGCGTGCTGACCAACTTTACGCAGCCCATCCAGATGACCGTCGATGAACTGCTTGAAGGCGTGCGGGCGGAGCTGGCCGTCAAGCTCTTTGGCGACGATCTGGAAACGCTCAAGCAAAAGGCGGACGAGATCGTGGCCGTACTTCAGACCATCGAGGGCGCCCGCGATGTGCAGGCCGACCAGATCACCGGCACGCCTCAGATCCGCATCGTGGTCGACCGAGCTGCTATTGCCCGCTATGGGATCAATGTGGCTGACGTGCAACGTACCATTGAAGCGGCCATTGGAGGCGTAGAAGCGGGGCTGGTCTTCGAGGGGGTACGCCGCTTCCCCATCTACGTACGCTATCAGGCCCCCTATCGGTCGACCCCGGAGCAGATTCGTCAACTGCTTATTCCGGCGCCCGGTGGCATCCACGTCCCCCTGGCAGAGCTGGCCAGCGTGGAGGAAGTCATTGGCCCGCGCCAGATCACACGCGAAGACCTCCAACGTTTTATCACCATCCAGCTTAATGTAGAAGGCCGAGATATCGGCTCGTTCGTGGCCGAAGCTCAGCGGGCCATCCGTGAACGCATCGAACTACCCCCGGGCTATTTCATCACCTGGGGAGGCCAGTTCGAGCTGCAACAGCAGGCCAACCGGCGGTTGATGCTGGTGATTCCCATTACGTTGCTGATCGTGCTGGTACTTCTTTACAGCACATTCAACTCCGTGCGCAATGCGGCCCTGATCATCCTGAACATTCCCCTGGCGCTGGTGGGTGGCATTTTGGGGCTATGGCTCACCGGTCAACACCTGTCGGTTCCTGCCTCCGTAGGCTTCATTGCGCTCTTTGGCATTGCCCTGGAAAATGGCCTGGTGCTGGTATCTTACATCAATCAGCTCATTCGCGATGGCTGGAGCATCGATCGCGCAGCCATTCAGGGCGCCTTACTCCGACTCCGCCCCGTACTCATGACCGCCCTTACCACCTCACTGGGCCTCTTTCCCCTGCTATTCTCTCAGGGGACCGGTGCGGAAGTGCAGCGACCCCTGGCCACCGTGGTGGTTGGAGGCCTGTTTACCTCCACCATCCTGACCCTGCTGGTCCTACCGGCCCTTTACAAATGGTTTGCGATTCGTCTGCCCTATGACCAACCTCCGAGGTCCTCATGAAGCTGGTGTATGCCTACATCAAACCTCACAAACTGCAGGCCGTCGTCCTGGCTCTGCACCGCGTGCGCGGCCTCACGGGCCTGAGCGTCAGCAACGTGGAAGGATTCGGCCGGGGATGGTTCAAAAAGGATACGCCGCCCGCCTCCCCGGCTGAAGTGGTCGATTTCATCCGGCACGTTCGTCTCGAAATTTTCTGTCGGGATGAACTGGCCGAACAGGTCGTGCAAACCATCCAGCAGGCCGCCCACACCGGTCTCCGGGGCGACGGCAAAATCTTTGTACTTCCGGTAGAAGACGCCGTGCGCATTTCCACCGGAGAACGAGGCCAGGCTGCCCTGTAGAGGCTTCCCCGCTTTTTAGCCGCTTTGTATCTTTGGGGGCACTGTATGTTTTCCAACGCGGACCCCCTGCTACGCCATGCTGGGAATGAGTATCCGACGCCTGGTGGTCGGCAGCCTTGTCCTGGGCCTGCTGACACCTTCTGCGGTGGCCCAAAACGGTGACGAACCGATCACAGTCACCGACCTGCTTCGCATTCGTCAGCTTGAAAGTCCAACGGTCTCCCCTGACGGCCGCTGGCTGGCCTACATCGTGCGCCAGATCGATACGATCGAAACCGAACCGGAGGTGCGCTATGCCTACCGCACGCACCTGTACCTGGTGCCTACCGATGGGAGTGCACCACCCCGAGCCTACACGCACGGAGATCGAACGGCCAGTCAGCCGGCCTGGCATCCAGAAAGCGACCGCCTTGCGTTCGTCCGACCGGTCAACGGCAAACCACAGCTTTTTCTGATGCCGCTCTTTGGAGGCGAAGCTGTGCAGCTTACCGACTTTCGCTACGGCGCCAGCCGACCACGCTGGCGCCCTGACGGTTCGCTTCTGCTCTTTACGGCTTCGCTTCCGGAAAAAGACGTGCGTCAGACGGGAATCACGCCGCCCTGGCCGGACGAACGACCGGCCCGTACGGCAGCCGACACAGCCGGCGCCCAGCCGAACCCCGACGGATCACTGGCCGAAATCCGCGCCTGGCTGGCCCGAAACGAAGCCCAGGGCAACCCGCGTGTCTTCTACCGGCTCGACTTCCAGGGAGAGCTGACTCTGCAGCCGCAACTGCGCTTCCAGCATCTGTACGTCGTCGAACCACGCCCGGGCGCAAAGCCCCGGGCCCTGACTTCTGGTTTTTTCTCGTTCTCCGGTGCCGCATGGCTACCTCATGGCCAGCAGATCGTGGCAGCCGCCCGACTCGACTCCACCCGTCACCCCGACCGCGCCCGCGGCAGCGACCTCTATCTGATCGATGTTGATACCAGCCGCATCCGTCTACTCCTGCACATTGACGGCTACGCCCTTTTTGCCCCTACCCCTTCGCCCGATGGTCAGTGGATCGCTTTCCTCGCTTCGCCACTGGCCGATTCGGGCTACGCGCAGACCGAAATCGGCCTCTTTCGTCTGGACGGTCGGCGCCCACCTGAACTGCTCACGCTGCACTTCGACCGCTCGGTGCGCAATCTGCAATGGTCTCCGGACATGCGCTATCTCTACTTCGTGGCCCCCTCCAACGGTGGCTTCCCCCTTTACCGCATCGCGTTCTTCGACCTGCATCCG
>JAUZRN010000051.1 GCA_030950375.1 Rhodothermus sp.
CAACCGCACCGATTCAACCCCCCGCACCGTGCGCAACACCTCCGGACCCAGCTCCCCCACCACCCGCCCCTCCCAACGAACCACCGCCCGCGGCAACAACGCCGCCCCATAATGCCGCCCGTACCATCCCAGCGAATCCCACCACACCGCGAACGGAAAGGCCATCCCCGCCGCATAGCGCCACGCCAGCGCCCGGCTCCGGTCTTCCAGAATCCCTACCACCCGAAAACCCAGCGCCTGCGCCCCCTCGACCCACAACGTCGCTGTGCGTGCCACCGTCTGACCACAGTCGTCCGGACTGAAAAACAACAGCACCTCGCCCCGGGCAGCGCCCCTCGCCTCCGAGGCGGCCGGCGGCGACCACACCGGCACGAACGCTTCGGAGGGGAAGGGCACTTCAGGCGGGCGCTCATGCCCGCGCCAGGCATACAGACTCCAGCTCAGCGTCAGGAGCAGCAGCCCCAGGCCGATTTTTTGAGTCGCCGACATGGCCGAAAGGTCTCAAACGGGAACCGTGCTCGCTTTTGAGAAGCTGCCGGTAAGATACACACACACACACACAGAATTTGTCAAGGGCTAAGGCCGGTGTAAAATGTAACTTCTTATCTCAACATATTTGAACAAACAACAATGCAGAGGACGAGCGCGCTTTGCTGGAAAGCGGGAGCCTGGAGGCCCTGTCCTTCAGGGATTCGTTACGTTTATCGTCATAGATCTTGCTGCATTTCTGGGTCTGCCTGCAAAAAATGGACGCGTCGGATAGGTGGTATGAAAACATTGCGTCGAAAGCGCCGGTCGTTTCCTTGCAGACTGGACGTCCGTATCTTGAGCAGCGATCTGTCGGGTAGCGAGGATCCGTTATGCTCTGGCTATTTGCCCTGCTGGCTACGCTATTTGCGGGATGGCGTGCGATGCGCCGTCTGCTGTTTTTCCTACACCTGTTCCAGCTCGACGGATACAAACCAGGTCGCTTTGCACACTGGCTGCGCACGCACCCCGACGTGCTGTTGCGCCGCTCACATGCCGCAGGTGCCCTTTTGCTGGTAGCGGGCGTGCTGGTCCTGCCTTTCCTGGGCGCATTCTGGGCGCCGGCCCTGGTGCTGCTGGGATGGTGCGTCGCCTTTGCGTCGTCGCGTCGCTACCGTCGCGACCGCCCCAAAAAGCCGCTGGCGTTTACGCCGCGCATGCGCCGTCTGTTGAGTGTCGCCGCGCTGCTCACGCTGGTAGGTCCCGTCGCGGGCGGCCTGCTGGGTCGGGGCGAAGGGGCCGCAGGCTGGCTGTACTACCTGGGCGGCTGGCTCGTGGCAGACCTCGGCGCGCCACTCTGGGTACTGCTGGCCGGATGGCTGCTGCTACCCGTCGAGCGGACTATTCAGGAAGGCTTCAAGCGGAAAGCCCGCCGCAAGCTGGCTGCGCACCCGGACCTGACCATCATCGGCATTACCGGCTCCTACGGTAAGACCAGCACAAAATTCATCATCGCCGAAGTGCTGCGCCTGCGCTATCAGGTGCTGGCCACGCCGGGCTCCTACAACACCCCCATGGGCATCTGCAAAGTGATCAACGAGCAACTCCGGCCCGAACACCAGGTGCTGGTGCTGGAGATGGGCATCCGCCATCCTGGTGACATCCGCGAGCTGTGTGCCATTGCTCAGCCCGACATCGGCGTGGTGACGGCCGTCGGTCCTATGCACCTGGAAACGATGGGCTCCCTCGAAGCAATCGCCCAGGAAAAAAGCGAGCTGGTAGCCTGCACGCGTCCCGGCGGGCCGGTGGTGTTGAACGCCGACGATCCACGGGTAGCGGCCATGGCCGAACGCGCCCGTGGACCGGTCTGGCGCGTGTCGGTCGAAGGCAACCCCGAGGCCGACCTGGTCGCGCGCGACATCACCTACGGGCCTGAAGGTACCCGCTTCGTGGTGCGCGACGAGACCGGCACCGAGCAGGTGTTCCAGACCCAACTCCTGGGGCGCCACAACGTGCTCAACATCCTGCTGGCCCTGGCCGTCGGACGCATCTTTGGCCTGCGCCTGCGCCAGATGGCCCATGCCGTGGCACGGCTAAAGCCGGTCGAGCACCGCTTGCAACTGCGCCGGGAAGGTCCCATCACGGTGATCGACGACGCGTTCAACGCCAACCCGGTCGGTGCCCGCAATGCCCTGGAGATTCTGGGGCAGTTTCGGACCGGCCGGCGCATCGTGGTAACACCCGGCATGGTCGAACTCGGCGCCCGCGAAGCCGAAGAAAATCGGGCGCTGGGACACTTCATGGCGCAACATGTGGACCTGGCTGTGCTGATCGGGCCCCGCCGTACTCGACCCATCCAGGAAGGTCTGCGCGAAGCCGGCTTTCCCCAGGAGCGCATCCGCGTGTTTCGAAGCCTGTTCGAAGCGCAGGACTTTCTGAAAACCTATCTTCAACCAGGCGACGTGGTGCTCTACGAAAACGACCTGCCGGACCAGTACGACGAACCATGAAACGCCTGCTCTTTTTCCTGTTGGGCCTCGTGTGGAGCCTTACGCTGCAGGCGCAATCGCTGCTGGAACGCCTGGGCTATCCTCCTGAGGCCCGCGTGCTCATCCTGCATGCCGACGATCTGGGCGTTGCCCACAGCGTGAATCGGGCTTCCACCAGTGCGCTGGAGGCGGGCTGGATCAGCTCAGCCAGCATCATGGTACCGTGCCCATGGTTTCCGGAGGTGGCCGCCTATGCCCGTGCACACCCTGAGCTGGATTTCGGGTTACATCTGACGCTCACCAGCGAGTGGAAGTACTACCGATGGGCGGGCCTGCTCGGTCCGCGTCTGACGCCCTCGCTGCACAGTCCGATGGGCTACCTGCACGCCACCACCGAGGCGGCTGTCGCCAATATGAATCCAGAAGAAGTGGCGGCCGAGCTCCGCGCCCAGATCCGGCGGGCCCGGGAGGCCGGCCTTTCCATCACCCATCTGGATACGCACATGGGCGTGTTGTTTCAGACGCCCGAGCTGTTCGCCGTATACCTGCAGGTAGGCCGCGAAAGCAATTTGCCCGTGCTGATTCCCCGCGAACAGCTCGAGCAGCAGGCGCCGCATCTGCTCACGCTGCTTACCCCGGACGATCTGGTCATTGATCGGGTCTGGTTGATCCCCTCCGACACCCCACCGGATCGATGGCAGGAGACGTATGTCCGGATGATCGAAAACCTGCCGCCGGGCATTACCGAGTTGATCGTCCATCTGGGTTATGCAGACGACGAGCTGCAGGCCATCACGGTCGATCATCCCGACTTTGGGGCTGCCTGGCGCGCACGCGACCTGGACGTAGTGCGTAGCGAGGCCTTCCGCGCAGCCCTGCGCCGCAACCAGGTGATCCTGACGACCTGGCGTGAACTATACCGACGCTTTCGCTCTCAGCGCCATGAATGAGCTTCGACCGGAGGAATCCTGCTGGCAACAGGGCTACCGGTACGTGGCCGGTGTTGATGAAGTGGGACGTGGCTGCCTGGCCGGCCCTGTCGTGGCGGCTGCCGTTATTCTGCCCCCGTATGCTCAGCTCGACGGCGTGCGCGACAGCAAACAACTCCGCCCAGAAAAACGCGCCGAGCTTGCCGAAAAGATTCGCAGCCAGGCACTGGCCGTCGGGATGGGAATGTGCACACCAGAAGAGATCGATCGTCTGAACATTCTCAGGGCCGCGCTGGAAGCCATGCGTCGCGCCGTGGCTAACCTGAACCTGCGTCCTGACTACTTGCTCATCGACGGTAACCATTGCTTTCCCAACCCGCCCTGTCCGGCCGAGCCCATCGTGAAAGGGGATCGACGAAGCCTGCTTATAGCCGCTGCGTCGATTATTGCCAAAACCACCCGTGACGCCCTGATGCACCGGTTGCATCAGGAGTTTCCGATCTATGGCTGGGATCAGAACGTAGGCTATCCGACCCGCGCCCATTACGAGGCGCTGGCTCGCTATGGGCCCTCTCCGTATCATCGACGTTCGTTTCGGCTCACGCGGTAGGTGCGCAGCGCATGGAGTACGGCTTCGACCGTCTCTGCTACCGACAGGCCATCGGTAGCCACCACGTGATGCGCCTGTCGATACCAGCATTCGCGACGGGCCAGCATCGTAGCAATGCGTCGGTGCAGTGCGGCCCCTTTCAGAGGACGCCCTTGCCGATCCTGCAGCAATGGGCGCCTGGCCGCTTCCGGTGTCAGCCGCCGAACCAGCTCATCGACCGACACCTGAAGGTATACTACACGTCCATTACGGAGCGCCCAGGCCAGGTTGTCGTCCGCAGCGAGCGCTCCACCGCCGGTGGCAATCACATAAGCGTCCATAGCGACCGTCCGTCGCAATGCGTCGCGTTCCAGCATCCGAAAGGCGGCCTCTCCACCGGCAGCAAAGATCTCCGGGATCGAACGCCCTGCCTGCTGCTCGACCAGCATGTCCAGGTCCAGAAACGCGTAATGCAGCCGGCGGGCCAGCAACGGCCCAATCGTGCTTTTGCCACAACCCATAAAACCGGTCAGGTAGATGCGCGTAGGAAAGGCCGCCTGTAACTGCATCGGAAGTCAATGCCTACGTATCGGTTACTGGTTGAATACGACGGAACAGATTTCAGCGGCTGGCAGATCCAGCGCAACGGTCCCAGCATTCAGGCCATGCTGGAGGAAGCGCTGGCCGTGGTGTTGCGCGAGCGCGTACGCGTTACCGGGTCGGGTCGCACGGACGCCGGTGTCCATGCACGTGGCCAGGTTGCCCACTTCCGCACCCGGCAGCCCATTGATCCGGAGCGGTTGCAAGGGTCGCTGAACGGCCTGCTGCCACCCAGCATAGCCATTCGGGCGGTTACGCCGGCACCCGATGCGTTTCATGCGCGCTACGATGCCCGATGGCGCCGCTATCACTATTACGTAGCGACCGTACCCTGTGCGCTGGAACGCCATCTACGCTGGTATCTGCGTCCGGCACCCGACTTTGAATGCATGAACCGGGCTGCCCACGACCTGCTCGGTACCCACGACTTTTCCACGTTCTGCCGCGCGCAGACAGCCACCCGCAACCGGACGTGCACGGTGTACCTGGCCCGCTGGGTACCGGATCCCCGTCCCGGCGACTGGCATTTTGAAATTGTGGCCGATCGCTTTCTGCACGGCATGGTACGAACGATTGTGGGCACGTTAATCCAGATTGGACGAGGGCAGCGACCTGAAACAGCCATTCCGGAGCTGCTGGCCCAACGTGACCGCCGTCTGGCTGGTCCGGCCGCCCCGGCCCACGGGCTGGTGCTGGAAGCGGTCGGCTACGAAAGCGATCCGCTGCCTGCCTCATGAAGCGTCTGCTACACCTTGTTGCCCTGCTGGTGCCACTTGTAGCCTGCGAACGGCCGTTCGTACCGGTACGTACGCCGGAAATCGAGATCGTGGCCCCTGATCTTTCTGAAGTGCAGACCGATTCAGTGTTGATCCTTCAGGTGCGGGCTACTTCTTTCAGGGCCATTGCCCATGTGGAGGTCGAGGGTCGGCCACTCCGCTATGACAGCCTGCGCAACGTATGGACCGGAACCGTCCCGCTGCGCTATGGCCCCAACAGCCTCCGCGTCACAGCCGTAGATGAAAAGGGGGTAGCTGCTACCGACACAATCTGGGTCCTGCACCTGCAGGCCACTGTAGAGCCGGGCCCTCCGTTACCCGACGGACGTGGCGGTGGCCGCCTGCTGCGTCTACCTGACGGACGGTTGCTTTTTACAGGCGGTGCCGAAGTGTGGACCGGTCCGGCCAGCCGTGACCTGTACGTCTGGGAACCCGGTATGCCCACCTTTGAACGGGTGCATCCCGGCCTGCTCACTCCCCGCGCTGGCCATACGACCACCCTCCTGCCCGACGAGCGCCTCCTCCTCTTTGGGGGAAGTGCACGAGGCCAGCCGGCACGATCCGGCGATCTGCAGGCCAGCGCCGAACTTCTGGATCTGAAGACAGGTGCGCATCAGCTTCTGCCTGTTGTTGCCAGCACTACCCGCGCCTGGCACACCGCAGCCCTCCGTCGGTACGAAGGCCGACGCTTTCTGGAAGTGCTGGGGGGCTACCGACAACGGCGCATCGGCGCGCCCGAACTGGGAATAGCCGCCAGCCTGCTCACCTTCGAGCTACAGGACGACTCGCTGGTGCTGCTGACGCCCGGGCTGGGCCTCTATATCACTCCGCTGGCCGCCCACGTTATGGCGCCGCTTGACGCTGCCGGCACCCGTTTTCTGGTGGCCGGCACCCTGGTGCATTCGGACTACATCGAAACGCAAACGTTTCGGCTCGTGCTGGAACCGGCTGGCCGCATCGACACACTCTACGTCCCGTCGCTGCCCGAACCCCGTCAGTTCGCCGCGGCTGTTCCACTGTCCCCCGGCCTCGTGGTGCTGCTGGGCGGCTATGCCAGAGAGTTCTCTCAGAGCTATACCTATCCGCTCTTGTATCTGGAAGCCGCCAATCGTTTCTTTCGCTTTCGGGCACTACGCCTACAGCCGCGCTTTGACGCGGCCGCAACCTCGCTGGAAAATTTTCGAATACTGATAACCGGAGGTTTCAGCCCAGCCGGACAAGGACTTACACAAACCGAAGTAGTGGTATTCGTGCCGCTCTGAAAATCTGGACGTAACGATTATGGATCTACAGCAGGTGTTACGTGGACTGATAGTGGTCATCGTGTTGCTGGTGGCTGCCGTACTGCTGGGGGTGATTCTGCAGGTCGCCACCGCCTTGCTAAAGTTCGTCTTGAAGGTGCTGCTCATTTTGATGGGGGTGTTGATCGTCCTACGCTTTTTGGAGATGCTTCGCCGTCGCCTCTGATCTTCAAAGCGCTTCTGGCGTATCTTTGCGCGTAGCTACCCGACCATTGGAGCATCCGTATGGCTACTGCTGCCTCGCGGCCTGTCACCGTGCCCCGCTTTGCCATAACGTCTGAAATCGCTCCCATTCAGCAGGTAATCGTACACACGCCCGGCCCTGAACTGGAGCTGGTAACTCCTGAACAGCGGCTTATGCTGCTTTTCGACGATATTCTGTTTCTGGAAGCAGCTCAGGCCGAGCACCGGCAGATGTGCGCGCTGTTCGAGCAGATCGTCGGTGCGGAAGGGGCGGTCCTGCAGATCACCGACCTGCTACGCACCGCGTTTGCTTCGGAGACAGCACGCGAAGCGTTCGTCGAACAACTCTGCCGGCTGCAACCAGAAGCCAACCTGCAGGCTTTTGCACGCGATCTGATTGCGCTGAGTCCGGACGAATTGCTCCACTTTGCCCTGACCGGACAGAGCCCGCTACCGCTCAATGCCTTTCCGCTGCCCAACCTCCTCTTCACACGCGATCTGGCTGCCGTGGTGCACGACCACCTGATCGTCAGCCATCCGGCTACCGCTGCTCGCGCTCGCGAAAGTCTGATCCTGCGTATTATCCTGGAGCATCACCCGAGCTTTGCCGAACTGCGCGACCGTATCATCTACCTGCCTGAGGGTGTCACGTTCGAAGGCGGTGACCTGCTGGTGGCTTCCCCCGAAATCGTGCTGTTGGGACATTCCGAGCGTACTTCACTGGGCGGCGTGGCACACGTAGCCCGTGCGCTTTTCAGCCGCACTGCCGTCCGACACGTGCTGGTGGTGGACCTGCCCAAACAGCGCGCCTCCATGCACCTCGACACCGTGTTCACGTTTGTCTCGGCCGATGAGTGCGTAGTCTTTCCACCTATCCTTCATCAGGAAGGCAATGTGCTACACCTGATGGCCGGCGACACTCCTGAGCAGTTTGTAGTGGAAATGCCCTCCGATCTGAAAACTACGCTGGAACGCCTGCTGGACCGGCCTCTACGCTTTATTCCCTGTGGCGGCGATCAACCGGTTCATCAGAAACGTGAGCAGTGGACCGACGGTGCCAACTTTTTCGCGCTGGCACCAGGCGTGGTGGTAGGCTATGAACGAAACCATTACACCTTTGACGAAATGCGACGACACGGCTACCGCGTGGTCACGGCTGAAAGCTTTCTGGCCTACTATGCCGAAGTGCCATTCGAGCCTGGATCTGAAAAGCTGGCCATCAAGCTGGCCGGCCATGAGCTGTCGCGCGGGCGTGGCGGCCCCCGCTGTATGACGCTTCCGCTGGCCCGGCAACCATCGCCTCCAGAGACAAGAAGCTGACAGCAAAGAAACACCCACGTTGGGCTTACAACTCGCCCTCGTTCATCAGCGTGTGCTTAATGGCCTATGGCAAACCGCAAGGGCTGCCGACGGAAGCCCTCCTTACCCTGAGGCTTGCCGATGCAAGCAACCAGTTATACGGCTTGTCCTCATATCGTACCTTATGGGACCTGATGCTTTTTGCCCGTAGATTTGTTATTTTTCAACTGTTTCTATGAGCTTACATCGTCTGCTAAAAGCACACCGGCGCTGGATGGAGGCCGCACTTCGCGAAGCGGAACAGGCCTTCGAGGAAAGCGAAGTCCCCGTGGGCGCCGTGATCGTCAAGAATGACCGGATCGTCGGGCGCGGCCACAACCGCGTTGAGCAACTCAAAGATCCCACCGCCCATGCCGAAATGCTGGCCATTACGGCCGCCTGTGCCACGCTGGACACCAAGTATTTGCAGGGTTGCACGCTCTATGTCACGCTGGAACCCTGCCCGATGTGTGCTGGCGCCATTGTCTGGGCCCGGCTGGATCGCGTCGTTTTTGGCGCGCTCGACGAAAAAGCTGGTGCGGCTTCCACGCTCTACAATATCCTGCAGGATCCTCGTCTGAATCACCGGGTAGAGGTTATCTCCGGCGTAGAAGCCGACCGGGCAGCAGCGCTGCTGCAACGATTCTTTCGCGCACGCCGCGCCGAAGACTGACCTTTTTTAACACTTCATACCCGTCCTGAAACCCGATGGATCGCGCCCGGTACAGCCAGCAACCTTTAGCAGGTAGCAAAACGACGTTGCCATTAACACAGACAGCCTGAAGCGTCTGTACAGCACTGCAGAGACGATCCAACAGGCCTGCCCCATCCGGGCCGTACGGGTGACGGGCAGAAGGCACGTTCGCTACACCTACCAAACAGTTATGTACGGCCATGTGGGATGTCATCATCATTGGAGCCGGTCCCATCGGGTTGGCCTGCGGTATCGAAGCCCGTCGGCGTGGCCTTGAGGCCCTCATCATTGAGAAGGGTGCGCTGGTGAACTCGTTTCTGGGCTATCCCACCAACATGGAATTCTTTTCGACGCCGGAGCTGATGGAGATCGGCGGCCATCCTTTCCCCACCCGTGGTTACAAACCCACGCGAGAGGAGGCCATCGAATACTATCGCCGCGTGGCTGTTGCAGAGCAACTCTGTATCCGGCTTTACGAACGCGTGCTACGTGTGGACGGCACAGACGAAAACTTCACGGTGGTTACCGAAAAAGGCTCCTATCACGCCCGCAAAGTCGTGGTAGCCACCGGCTTCTTTGACCTCCCCAACCGTCTGAACGTCCCCGGCGAAGATCTACCCAAAGTCATCCATTACTACAAAGAGCCGTATCCTTTCACGGGTCAAAAGGTCGCTGTGATTGGCGGCCGCAACTCGGCCGCCAAGGCGGCGCTGGACTGCTACCGGCACGGTGCGGAAGTGACGCTCATCCATCGGGGACCGACGCTTTCGAATAAGATCAAGTACTGGATTCGTCCCGACCTCGAAAACCGCATCCGTGAAGGGAGCATCCGGGCGTTCTTCAATACGCACGTGCTGGAGATTCATCCTGACAGCCTGCTGCTCCAGACGCCTGACGGCCGGCTTGAGATCGCCAACGACTGGGTGCTGGCCATGACCGGCTATCGCCCTGATCTGGAATTTCTGGAGCAGTTGGGCATTCAGCTCGGCAACGATCCGGCCCGCACGCCCTGCTATAATCCCGAAACGTTCGAAACGAATCGACCGGGCCTGTACCTGGCTGGCACCGTCTGCGGAGGTTTGAACACGAGCCGATGGTTCATCGAAAACGGCCGGCTGCACGCACCGCGCATCATGGAACACATTGCTACCGGCCGTGTGGCCGAAGCACCTGCCCTTGAAGGTCAACACTGGAAAACGGCGGAATA
>JAUZRN010000052.1 GCA_030950375.1 Rhodothermus sp.
GTGGGGAGGGCGGGACTCGAACCCGCACGGGCCATTACGGCCCACGGCATTTTAAGTGCCGTGTGTCTACCGATTCCACCACCTCCCCAACGCACGGAAAGTTAGCCAATGCGCCCTGCTTTCGGCAACCCCGAAAACAACCCCTCCACCTGGGCGTTCTTTCAACGCAGGATCCGGACGCCGGGTCCACCGCTGCCTGCCATCACGGACCAACCAGACGCTGAAATCCTATGCATAACGCCAGCCCTTTCCCTCCTGTCCCGAAAAATGAGCCGGTACGAAGCTACGCCCCGGGAACCCCTGAACGCGCTTCACTCCGAAAGCGCTTGCAGGAACTGAAACGCGAAACGGTCGAGATCAAGCCCATCATTAACGGACAGGAAATCGCTACCGACCGCGTCGAAACACTCCATCCCCCGCATGAACGGGCCCATACGCTGGGTACGGTGCATCTGGGTGGACCACGCGAAGCCGAAATGGCAATTGAAGCCGCCCTGAAAGCCCGTGAGGAATGGGCCCGCATGCCCTGGACCGAACGAGCAGCCATCTTTCTGAAAGCAGCCGAACTGCTCTCCGGCCCCTGGCGCGATACGCTCAATGCAGCCACCATGCTCGGCCAGAGTAAAAACGTCCACCAGGCTGAAATCGACGCAGCCTGCGAACTGGCCGACTTTTTCCGCTTCAACGTCTATTTCATGGCCCGTATCTATCAGGACCAGCCATTGAATGCGCCGGGCGTCTGGAATCGTATGGAATACCGACCGCTGGAAGGGTTCGTCTTTGCCGTCACGCCCTTCAATTTCACCTCGATCCAGGGCAACCTGCCTACCGCCCCGGCCCTCATGGGCAACACGGTGGTGTGGAAGCCGGCTACCACCGCCGTCTATTCAGCCTACTTTCTCTACAAACTCCTGGAAGAAGCCGGCCTGCCTCCCGGTGTCATCAACATGGTGCCGGGCCATGGACCGGACGTGGGCGATACCGTCTTTGCCTCCCCCCATCTGGCAGGCCTGCACTTTACGGGCTCGACCGAAACGTTCCGTCGCATGTGGCGCACCATCGGCGAAAACATCGATCGCTATCGGGCCTATCCGCGCATCGTGGGTGAGACTGGCGGCAAGGACTTCATCGTGGCCCACGCCTCAGCCGACCCCGAGGCCGTCGCCACCGCTATCGTACGCGGAAGCTTCGAATACCAGGGGCAGAAATGCTCGGCCGCCTCGCGTGTCTATCTGCCAGACTCCCTCTGGCCACGCATCCGGGAGGCCCTTCTCGACCAGCTCCGCGAAGTGAAAATGGGCACGGTCGAGGACTTCACGAACTTTATCAACGCCGTAATCGATAAAAAGGCCTTCGACAAGATTGTTGGCTACATTGAGGAGGCCAAGCAAAACCCGAACGTCAAGGTGCTCTACGGCGGTAACTACTCGGACAAAGAAGGCTACTTCATCGAACCCACTGTGCTGGAGGTGGCCGATCCGAAACATCGCACCATGTGCGAGGAAATCTTTGGACCGGTGGTGTCGATTTACGTCTATCCAGAGGCTCGCTTTGAGGAAACCCTGGACCTGGTGAACAACACCTCCCCCTACGCCCTGACCGGGTCGATCTTTGCCCGGGACCGCCAGGCTATCCAGCTGGCCACCGAACGCCTGGTCGATGCGGCGGGCAACTTCTACATCAACGACAAGCCAACCGGCGCCATTGTGGCCCAGCAACCCTTCGGAGGCGCCCGGGCTTCAGGCACTAATGACAAAGCCGGTTCGTACCTGAACCTGCTGCGCTGGGTCTCGCCGCGCGCTATTAAAGAAACGTTTGTCCCCCCCCGCCACTTCAAGTATCCCTATCTGGAGCCGGATACTGAAGTGGCGGCCGATCAGGCCACCATGGTTTCATCCTGATCCATACACAGGACCCGGCCAGCAGCGGCCGGGTCTTTTTTATGACACCGTGGGGACCACCTACTTCAGCCGCTTTCATCCTGCGCAAACGCCCGACCTGTGGGCGTTTCGGACGGCGCTATTGCGTCCGCTGGCTACATGTCTGCTGGCGCTGGCCGTCGCACTCCTGATCCGAACCCTGCAAGCCCAACCGCTTGGCCTGTGGCTACTGCTGGGACTCCCGGTGGCCGTGCTGGTGGCCCTGGGATGGACCTACTACTGGATGCAGCAAACGCTGGCCGAGCTGCACCTGCACGACGGCACAATCGTACTTCGAAGCATCTGGGATGTGCTCACAGGGCGGCACCCTCCACCACGTCGATTGCTGGGGGTTCGCCGCGACCACGACCGCACCCACCTGTTCTGCGTGGATACACTCTACACGTTACGCGATGCCGATTGGCCGGAAATGCCCCGGCTGGTAGCCACACTGTACGCCCAGCGCCATTACGTCAATACCGGCGCCTTCGACTCAACCGGAGACGAGGCAGGCCACCCATCGCCTGCTACCGGCTGAAGCCAGGCATCCAGCAGACTAACGGCCAGCATGGCTTCCGTTGCCTGATCAGCAGCTTGATAATACCACGATCGATAGGGCTCGGGCCATCCTGTCGGATAGAACAGGCGCCGGGCTTGTTCACGCGACAGCCCCAGCAGTCGGGCCGCTGCTCGTCCGATAAAGCCATCGTCACGCTGCACGCTCAACCGCAACAGGGTGGGCTCATCACAATAGTTACTTAGCAGCAGCACATGTCCTGCAATACAGCAACGGAAGCCTTCAGGCGGAGCCCCTGCCATCAACACCGCACGTATGTTGCGTGCCCAGGCCCATTGTGCCGCACAGAATCGCTCCGGATACTGTGCGATGTGCTGCCGAACCTGCCGCAACAATGCTCGGTTCATTGGTAAAAAATATTGGGTGCTTATGCTTTCCGATCGGTCTATCTCGCCGAATTTTATGCCGGATCAGCCGTCGCGTTCACCCCGGCCCAACACCAACTGCCTCCAGAGTCCGGACACCCATTGGTGGGATTACTGCCCGAACTGCGGGCATCGGCTGGAAAATCACCGTTGCAAATATCGCTGCCCCAACTGCCACTACTTTATGTCCTGCAGCGACTTCGATTGAGCATGATCACGCTGGACCGCACGCAACCGTTGCATGAGCAGCTGGTGGCACAACTACGCTACCTGATCGCACGCGGTCATTTTCGTCCGGGAACGCCGTTGCCTTCCACGCGCGCACTGGCCCGCCAGCTCGGCATTTCGTTCCATACCGTACGCAAAGCCTACCAGCAACTTGAAGCCGAAGGGCTCCTCCACAGCCAGTCCGGACGCCGCTATCTGGTACGACCCGAAGCGACCCCCTCCCGGGAAACGCGTTTAGAGCGAGGGGCCGCCCTCATGCAGAAAACCCTGCACCAGCTTATCGGTCTCGGGCTCGAACCAGAAGATATTGAGTACCTGTTCCAGGAACAACTGGCATTGCTGGAAGATCAAGCGCCAACGCCCAAGGTGCTCTGCCTGGCCCCCACCCAGGAGCTGGCTGAATGTCTGATCGTGGGGGTGGGCGCGCCCTGGTCTGCGCTCATCGAGCCGGTCATTCCTGAGGCACTGGCCCACCACGAAGATGCCGACCTTATCGTGGCCCGGCATGCCGATCTGCATCGCTTTCGTCACCACCTTCCTCAAGTCCAATGGCTGGGCCTCATGGCATATCCTGACCCATCCGTGCTGGAACGCATCGCCACGCTGCTTCCTCGGGAAACACTTGGGTTGATTACGCTCCAGCCTGCGACCATCCCTCATCTGCTAACCGAGCTTCGCGTGGCTACAGGATTCGGAGGGCAGGTGCTGGCCGTGGCCATCGAAGAAAGTCGACACCACCTGCGTCCTCTACTTGAACAGGCCGATCTGCTGATCTGTACGCCCCAGAGCCGCCAACGTGTCTCAACCAGCAATCATTCGATCACCGTACTTTCGTTCCGAATCGGTGCAGAATCGCTTGAGATGCTTCAGCGTTATCTGCAGAGCATGTGACCAGCGTGCCCGTAATCCTTTACGCCTCTGCTGCTTTACTCATCCTGTGTGGAAGCGGCTGAGGCCTCGCTTTTTTCGCTCGACTCCTGGTCTTCACTGCCCGGATACTTCACCCGAATGTGATAAATAGCCAGCAGCATCTGCAAGAAAGTCTCCTTGATCTTCTGCAGATCGCGGAACGTCAGGTCGGTGTCATCCAGCTGGCCATCGTCAATCCGATCACGGAAGATCTGGTCGATCAGTGCTTCCAGCCGCTTGTGTGTAGGCTCCTCCAGCGAGCGACTGGCAGCCTCCACCGAGTCGGCCAGCATGAGAATGGCCGTTTCTTTGGAATTGGGCTTGGGGCCCGGATATCGAAACTCTGCATCCGGTAGCTCGGGGTCTCCCGTCTGTTCCACCGCCTTCCGATAGAAATACTCGATACGAGTAGTGCCATGGTGCATCGGAATGAAGTCCAGCACTTTCTTGGGCAGGCCATACTGGCGGCCGATCTCCAGTCCTTCTTTCACATGACTGGCAATAATCAAAGCGCTCATGCGTGGCTTGAGGTTTTCGTGGGGATTCATGCCGGGCCGCTGATTTTCGACAAAATACTCGGGCTTGACCATTTTGCCGATATCGTGATAAAGGGCTCCCACCCGAACCAGCAGGGCATGCGCCCCGATGGCGGCGGCTGCCGCTTCGGCCAGATTGGCTACCTGGAGCGAATGATTGAAGGTGCCCGGCGCCCGCAAGCTCAGTTCTTTCAGCAAGGGACGGTTGGTATCCGACAGCTCCAGCAGCGTCAGATCGGTCGTAATGTCAAAGGCGCGCTCGAAAACCCAGAGCAGTGGATAGGCCAGCAGTACCAGCATGGCGTTGATACCTACCAGCAAGAGATCGGAAAGGAAACGACCGCTGGCAGCTGGATGCCAGAGCGCTGAAGCCCCCAGTACTACCAGATAGCCCAGAAAGACCAGACCCGCACTTCGGAAGAACTGCCCCCGATTCTTGATGTCACGCACGCTGAAAATCCCCAGTGTACCGGCAAAAACCGTCGCAAACGCAAATTCAAAATCATAGCTCAGTAGGTGTCCTCCGATAAAAGCCAGTGTAATGGTACCAAAAAGCGCCACCCGAGAATCAAAAATTACGGTCAGCAGAATCGAAGCAATGGCGACCGGCACAGCATACATGGCCAGCGTAGGCAGTCGCACAGCAATGGCATAAAGCCCCAGAATGGCAGCAAATAGCAGCGCAATCAGAAACACCTGCGTGTTGTTTTCAAAAATCGGGCGTCGCAGCAGATAGAGATATAAAAAGAAAAACAGGTACGTAGCCAGCGTAACCAGCGTTTGTCCGAGCAACCGCCGCCAGAATAGTGCCGGTCCTCCCCGTTCCTGTTGGGCACGCTCGAGTGAGACGAGCTTACGCTTGATCTCTTCGGTTACCACCTGGCCACGCTGCACAATCACCTCGCCCGCTTTGACCAACCCATAGGTTGGCGAAAGACGGGCCTGCTGTTGCTGCCAGGCATGTAACGTCTCAGCACGCAGGTAAACATAGGAGGGCACCAGGATTGCTCGGTAAAACGCCAGCGCAATACTGGCCAGATCGGGCCGATCGTTCAACTGTCGGAGAAAGTATTCCCGCGCAGCACTATAGGCTTCATCCAGCCCAAAGACACGGTCTGCTGAAAGTAAGCGTTCGGTTCGCTCCGTTTCATTGCGCACGACAATCTCATCGGTCCGCACGCTATCGCGCGGCACGTCGAGCAGCCCCACCCGCAGTACCTGCACCCCAAAAGCCCAGGCCTCCTGGAGTAATACGGCATAGAGCGGCTCCCTTCCATCTCGTCGGACCACCTGCCCGGCCTCGCTTACTGCAGCCAAGTAATCTTCTGCCAGCAGCCGCCATTGCTCCGACGTCAACTTTACCCGTGCATTCCGCCGCAACTCCACATAGCGAATCGAATCGGTCTGGGCCGCAACTTGACGCCCTCGCAACAGGTTATGCCGATAACGAGCATAGGCATTAAAGATGGCTTCCAGCTGGGCACGCACCGTATCCCGGTTGGCCTCCATACGACGCAAGGCATTGGGCACCTCCCGAAAGTACGGGGGCGTCTGCAAAATGACCTGACGCCGTTCCCGAGCCAGCTGCTCTGCATCTTTGTACAGGGCAAAGTCAAAGGGAGCAACCAGCTCATTGTGTTGCCAGACCTCACCGACGCGCACGGTAAACTGGTACACACGTTCCCGCGGAAATGCAAGCAGTGTTAGCAGAATCAGGCCCAGCCAGATAGCTGCCTTGATCATCCACTGTCGGCGCCGCGCCTGGAGGGCCTCGGCTTCACGTCCACGCTCCAGCTGCTGTCCTACCGGCCGCGGGGCGCGACGTCCTCGCTGGAATCGTTCCCAGATACGCATGCAGGTGGTTCTTTCAACCCTGATTTAACGTCCGTACCTATGCACCAGCTGCTGCAAGGATCCAAGCAGGCCGGTCAGCAGCGCCCCCAGCAACGTATACCAGGGCCAGGCCAGCGTGCGCAGCTCACCCGTGGCGTCCGCAGCCAGCGTAAACAGCAAGCGACCGTCTGGACGAATACGCACCCCCAGAATCAACAATGTCATCAGCCCGATAGCTACCAGAAAGGCTACGATAGCCCACCGCGGTGAGACTCGCCGATTAAACCGCCCCAGCAGGAAAATGCCCAACAATCCACCGTAGGTAAACGAAGCGATCGATAA
The DNA here is from genome assembly GCA_030950375.1 of Rhodothermus sp. Classification (GTDB taxonomy): domain Bacteria; phylum Bacteroidota; class Rhodothermia; order Rhodothermales; family Rhodothermaceae; genus Rhodothermus. Next base: position 6,710 of record JAUZRN010000052.1, read on the forward strand.
CCCCAGCTCCACTACTGGATTATCAGTGCTTTCAAACAGACTGGCAAATCCCACGAAAACCAGGGCCCAGCCTAAGGTCAATAGCCGCGAAACCATCAGGGACTGCCGTCCCTTTAACGGCCGCCCACGCCACCGCTGATACAGATCGAACAGGGTTGAAGAAGCCAGGGCATTAAGCGAAGAGGAAAGGGTGCTCATGGCGGCTGCCAGAATACCGGCCAGCAACAATCCAGAAATACCGGGGGGCAATCCTTCGATAATAAAACGTGGAAAGACTTCGTCGGCCCGTGACAACCCCAGCTCCTGCGGAGAGGCCCCATAATACACCCAGAGCATCAGTCCGACCAGCAGAAACAGCGCAAACTGTCCCATCACAATCAACCCACTGCCGATCAGGGCCTTCTGGCTATCGCGCAGGTTTCGACAGGCCAGCAGCCGCTGCACCATCAGGTGGTCTGTCCCATGCGAAGCCATCGAAAAAACGGCTCCCCCCACAACGGCCGTTACAAATACGTACGGCTCGGTCATCCACCGCAGCGGATTGGTTTCGGCATCGGGCACCAGCAGGCGGGTCTTCCCGGCCGCCGAGGCCAGTCGCCACCAGTCATCCGGTACCCCCTGCCAGAGCACCCACAGAGCCCCCACTGCCCCGCCCACATACACCAGCAGCTGCAACACATCAAGCCAGACCACCGCTCGCAGTCCTCCGATCAGCGTATAGAGTACCGTCGCTCCGGCTACGACCAGGATCACTTCCAGATACGAAACCGATAGACCAGCCATATCGGCCATCACCTTCAGCGGAATAGCCGTGGCAAACAGCCGTACCCCATCGGCCAGCAGACGGGTCCCCAGAAAAACAAACGAAGCCGCCGTTTGCATACCCGGGCCAAAACGTTGCCCCAGAAAAGCATAGGCCGTCGTAAGCGAACCTTCAAAATAGCGGGGCAAAAGGAAAAAACTGACAGCTATTCGACCCAGTACATAACCGATCGTAAGCTTCCAGAAGCTCAGATCACCAACGTAGGCGACCGCCGGAATGCCAATCACCGTCAATGTGCTGGTCTCTGTAGCAACAACCGACAGACACAGCGCCCACCAGGGAAGTGTTCGGCCGCCCAGAAAGTAGTCAACCGCATTGCGCTGGCGCCCACCAGCCCACAGCCCCAGCGCAATGGAACCCACCAGGTAGCCTGTCAGGACCAGATAATCAAGGGAAGTTAGCACCGAAGACTAAGAGCGGAATCGCTGCTGCTGATCCTCTTCGTAGGCTTTGTAAATGGTCACCACATCTTCCAGCGAGCGCTGCAACGCTGCCAGACGAGCCGTCTGCACCAAGCTTACCTCATCACTAAGCGGGTGGCTGTCTTTCAACAGCGCAATGGCCGCATTGAACACATGCTGCATCATCAGACACACATCCTCTGCCCGTACGCGCATAGACATCTTACGCACCACTTTAATTTTTACGAACAACGTCCACCCTGGACAAAACCTGTTTCAGTCACAAATATCGACTTAGCGGCCTATTCTATAAAAAAATCCCCGCCCATGCAATACGGGCGGGGAATAAAACCCTCAGGCTGCTTTCTTCAGAAGCGAAAGTTCAGCATCAACCAGTATTTCTGTACATCAACACTCCAGGAACGGGCATCGTAAGCAGCATATTTTACCAGTAACGACAAATGAGGCGTCAGCACATAGCTGACCACCAGATTCAGTTCACGGCCATAAGGGATGGTGCCGTCATCGCTGGCAAAGTCGTGATAGACGCCGGTAACCTGCACACGTCCCCGTCGCACGCCCAGCGAAGCATACAGATCACGCAATCCCTGCGGCGGCGTGCGCAGGAATCGATCCGCCCACCCCTGGAAGGCATGCAGGGTAGCCAGGGGTGTGCTGAAAGCAATACCGTTGTTACTGGTAAACAGCTCCAGGGCACCGGAAACGGAGATCGTCCAGTCGTCTGGCTGCATGGTCAGCCCTACTAATCCATGCGTGTATTGCACGGCAAAGTCATTCGGGTTGTCGTAATAATCCCGCTGGTAGGCCCACTCACCTGTGTAGCGCAACGTCAACCGATCGGTAAGCAATCGCCTGCCCTCCAACCGGACACCGTAAGTCTGCACTGAGCGCATAGCATAGCCCTGCTCTTCATAGCCGATCCAGTAGCCGTAGACTACGATACGCATGGTCGGCCAACCCGTATAGGCCAGCCGAAACAGCGGAGCAGCCAGCCGTTGCCGTTGCGAAAGCACATTCTGCACCCGCCACAGATAGGCCCCCTCAATGACCAGCTTAGATAATAGTCGGCTCGTCACCGAAACGGCATCGTAAGTCTGTTCAAGCTGACGCCACCCCACGTTGCCGATAAAACGATGATTGTCGTAAGTGAGCCGCTGCCGGCCTATTCGAAGACGCGTCCGAGGAATCCAATGCATATCCAGCCAGAGCTGATTCAGCTCGGCCTTTTCCGGATCGGCCACTGTGGCATACTGCGTACGTCCATTACGCAGGCTGTTATAACGATCGGCCCCCACGGCCTGCAGTCCCTCAACCTCTCCATACACCTGGAAGCCTTTCAACACAGGCGTTCCATATCCCAGCCGCAGCCGCAGCGTCGACGCCCGTGCCGTTTCTTTACCAGTCTCATCCACCAGTTCGTAACGATACCGGGTATCCAGCCGCACCTGCCCCCACCTCCCCTGTGCCCGAATCGTATCGGCTGGTGCTGTCGCCCACGTCGTATGACCCCATCCCAGGCTCAGCCCCAGCAATAATCCCATTGTGCGTCGCATCATATCAGTCATTTTTGATTAATGATAATCAGGACTATCTTGTCCTAAACAAAAAACAACAATGTCCTCAAGGCAAGGTGAATACGTCAAGATTTGATCAGAAATGCACCAGATCAGCTATTGCTCGGTTACAGAGAGCCTGTACATAGCTCTAAGATTTTTCCCACCGTCAGGCCTTTATCGCCGGACTATGCGCAGCCCGACTACCATAAACGAACCTGCTGAAAAAGTTGCTGATTCCAGAAAGACGCCTATGCCTCATTGCGCTATCAGTGGATAGAGACTGGCTTCCAGAAACATATGCCCTGCCATCTCCCATCGTCGCCGCGGGCTTTCAAGAGGGAGCCCGTAAGCACGGTCATCTTCTGCGGCATAGTACAGACTGAGGCACCGCGTCTCCTCGTAGACCAACCTTCGCCGGATGTATCGCAGCGAGGGGCCTGCGCCTAACACCAGTTTCTCTTGCCTCTACCGAAGCAACCGAACCCGAAGTGCCAGGTTAATCCGCAGCTACCAGAGACGACCCTTATAGGAAGGCGGCAGTAAATCTGTCGGCAGATAGGAGACCGGTCCTCCTCTGGGCGATTGCCAATGAATGATAAATCCGCTTGATTTACCAAAAGAGATCTATAGATAGGACCCTGAAAATCAATCTCTTATTTCATTCCCAGCAATCGCAACAGGCCCTCTTCGTCGAGCATTGGGATCCCGAGCTGGCGAGCGCGCTCGTACTTGCTGCCCGGATTTTCGCCTACAACGACATAGTCTGTGTGGCGGCTGACGCTGCTGGCCACGCGGCCGCCTGCCCGTTTGATCAGCGCTTCGGCTTCCTTTCGGGTGAGATGAGGCAGCGTACCCGTCAGTACAAACGTCTTGCCGTGCACTGGACTCTCGGTAGCCGGTGCCTCTGCAAGCAACCGTTTTGTGTTGACACCCAGTTCTTTCAGCTCTTGGATCAGCTGTCGGTTATCTTCGACGCGGAACCAGTCCACAATGCTTTCGGCCGTAACCGGTCCTACGCCTTCAATAGCGGCCAGCTGCTCGACGGTAGCTGCGGCCAGCTCATCTATGGAAGCAAAATGCTGCACCAGCAGTTCGGCTGTCGTTTTACCCACATGCCGGATTCCCAGGCCAAAGAGCAGGCGGCTGAGCGGCCGCTGCTTCGAAGCTTCAATGGCCTGCAGCAGGTTGCGTGCCCGGGTCTCGGCAAAACCTTCCAGCTTCAGAAGGTCCTCCAGCCGTAGCCGGTACAGGTCCGACAGCCGACGCACCAGTCCCGACTCGGCCAGTTGCCGGGCCACCCGGCTACCCATCCCTTCAATATCCATAGCATCACGGCTGGCAAAATGCTCCAGCAAGCGCATGAACTGCGCCGGACAGTCCGAGGCCACGCAGTAATAGTCAACCTCGTCAGGCAGTCGCACCAGCGGACTACCGCACGAAGGGCACCGCTCGGGCATACGCCAGGGACGCTCATTACCTGTGCGTGCCTCGACGACGGGGCGCACCACCTGCGGAATCACGTCGCCGGCCCGAATGACGACCACCAGGTCGCCAATACGAATGTCATGTTTACGCACATAGTCTTCGTTGTGCAGCGTCGCCTGCGAGACGGTCACCCCTCCGATTTCAACGGGCTCCAGTACGGCTTCCGGCTTTACCACGCCGGTACGTCCTACGTTCACAACGATGTCCAGCAGACGCGTGGTCGCCTCCCGAGCTGGAAACTTGTAGGCGACGGCCCAGCGCGGCGCATTTGAGATGGTGCCCAGGAGCGCCTGATACGGCCGAGGGTCGATCTTCAGCACAACCCCGTCGATCTCATAGTCCAGGTCGTCGCGGTGTTCTGTCCAGTAGCGACAGTAGGCCAATACGTCTTCCAGCTGCTCGAAACGACGGGCATGTTCGTTGACCGGAAAGCCCAAGCGACGCAGCCACTGAAGTACTTCGTACTGGCTTTCGGGGAGCTCTGCGCCTTCAACCGGTCCAATGCCATAAGCAAAAAAGCTGAGGGGACGTGAAGCGGTCACTTGAGGATTGAGCTGGCGTACGCTCCCGGCAGCTGCGTTGCGTGGGTTGGCAAAGGGCCGTTCGCCCCGGGCCATGAGCTGCTCATTGAGCTGCTCAAACTCGCGCTTCCGCATGTATACCTCGCCACGCACTTCCAATCGGGCCGGTGCCCTTCCGAGCGACGGATCCACAGGAATGCGGAGGGGAATGGATGGAATGGTGCGTATGTTTTGCGTTACATTTTCGCCCTCCGTACCATCTCCCCGCGTAGCACCTATCGTCAGCACGCCCTGTTCATAGGTCAGGGCCATGGCCAGCCCATCGATTTTCAACTCGGCTGTCACGGCTGGTTGCACCGCCCGGCCAAGGCGTTCCTCCAGGATACGGCAACAGCGTTCATACCAGGCCCGAACGTCTTCGTCGTCGAAAGCGTTGCTGAGCGACAGCAGAGGCTCTGGATGTCGTACTTTTTCAAAGCGTTCCAGTGGCGGTCCACCTACTCGCTGCGTGGGTGAGTCGGGCGTTATCAGCTCCGGGAAACGCGCTTCCAGCTTTCGGAGCGTGTCCAGTAGCAGGTCGTACTCCGCATCAGGTATAAGCGGTTGATCAAGCACATAGTAGCGGTAGGCGTGTTGATGCAGTACCGAACGTAGGCGGGCGGCCAGTGCTTCGGCTGCGGCTTGGTCCAGCGCCTCCAGGTTGGTTTGTCGTACCGTCCGTAACAGTCCACGCGTGGTCTCCAAAAGGCGTGCGGCTTCAGTCTCAGACGCCGTCCACGTTTCCATCATAGCCTTGATCGGTTGGTTGCACCTCGGTTTACTGCCGCGGCTCTTTTCTGAGGTATGCCTTCCCAAGGTAACGCTGCCGGCAGGTTTTTAGCTACAGGCAGCCCCGCAAAATTACACGCGTGCCTTCTCCCGAGGGCAGCTCCGCTATATCGCCATTCCCTGCCTGGCCGTAGCTGCCAGTCTACGGCTTCGGCGGCCGCGACGCCTCACGCGACGGCACCCGCACTGCGCGACGCGTCAGGGAATCAAGATAGGCTTGCAATTGCTCCCGTGTGATTACGATGCGCCCCTGCGCATCGCGACGATCGGTAGGGTATGGATAACCATCCAATCGCAGTTGAATATCGTCCAGCTGGTTCTCCAGAATGATGCGCTCGGTAAAACGAAAGCGCAGAGAGTCTCCCTGCTCAATCCAGTAAGGCCGGCGTAAATCGCGGTCTACCCGAATGCGGATAGGATCGACCTTGTCAAAAGCAGCGATTACAGTCGCCGTAATAGTATCGCGCAGTACCGGTGCTGTGGCAGTAGCTGCTTCGATAGCGGCTGCCGTATCAGCTGCAACCACCGGGACCCCGGCCGTATCCATCGGCAGCGGCTCCGTCGGCGGTGCAACAGTCGGCCGTAACAGATACCAGAGACCCACTCCTACAGCAGCGGCCATAACAGCCCTGAGCATCCACGCTTTCCAGGGCCGAGAACGTTCCAGCCGTTCTAACCCTCCCGGTGTAGGTACCAGGGGTAACGAGGGCGTGGATTGCTGGACGGGCTGACCTGCTGGAGGAGTCGCAGGTACTGGCGCCTCGACGACTTCCACTTCCGGCTCCGGAAGGGGTTCTTCCCCCAGGAACTGCACGGCCAGCTGATTGCGATAGCGCCCTTCGAAGGCCTGCGCAAGTGCTTGCAGTACCGGCGCCGGGTCAATGCCTACCGCTGTGGCATACGTCCGGGCAAACGAACGGAGATAGACGAGATTGTATCGGTCATGGTCATAGAGCGCCGTACGTTCAAAGTGCTCAAGCAGCTCCAGCGCAATCTTGGTCTCGTTATGGATTTCCTGGAGCGTGCGCTTTTGCTTTTCCCGAATGCGTCGCAAGTCGTGCGCCAGTCGGCGCATACTTTCCAGGACTGCCGGATCACGCATGGTGAGGCACGTTTAACGAGCCAGTTGGCTTAATCCAGTATTGGACCCGATCGGCGTCCGTGGGTTTCTTCAGGGGGTGGAGAGGGGTGCCCGCAGCGGCACCGGATGCCCGCGGCCGTTTTCCAGCGCAGCCTGGTAGCGATAGCGTCCCAGCATGCGATACAGGTATTGTTGCGCATAGTCATAGCCGCGTAACGCGACAGTCATCGTATAGTTGAGCACCCGGGTAGTCCATAGCTTGAAAAGCAGCTCCTCCCAGTCTGGATCTCCTAACTGAAAGTGTTCAAGCAATACATGGTAGGTAGCTGCCCAGGCCATCTCATCCATAAAGTTGAAGACGGGGTGGCGTTGACACGTATGCAGCCCTTCACGCACAGGCGTCGTGAAAAGGTCCAGCAATTCCACCTGACGCGGGGTCCAATGTTGCATCAGACGATGCAGCGTGGTTTCTACGTCGTAGCCTACCCGTTCGGCGATAGGAATCGGCACGCGATGAGGATGCTCCTGGCGATGGATAGCCGGCAGGCCAACCACTTCATGTTGTAACTGTTGAATGGCAGCAAAGCATTCTACCAGCATGGTTTGCAGATCGTCGAGCCCTCCATAGAGCCGATGAGCTTTCCCTTCAGGAATATAGCATTCATAAATCGAAACCCCCTGCTGTACCGTAACAAACGTATAGAGTGTATCAATGCCCCAGTCACTCTGACGCCGCACCCGTTCATCCTGATACAGCATGGCGGCGACCTCACGCTGCATGAGCAGTTCGCCCCCTAATGGCTGCTCAATCCATGACAGTTCGGTGTGGGGCCAGAGCAACGCAAAACCTGTACGTGTGATCATCCACGTGATCATGGCGTCGGTCGAGGCCCGCGGGAAATAGTGCCGCACCAGCCCATAGCCAAAGTCAGCCGCTTCTTCGGCCTTGGTGATCCAGTCGGCTCCGAAGCTGGTAATGTCGGCATCATAGAAATGGATGCGCTTCCATTGCGTCTCTTCCAGAAAGTAACGCAGTGCCGTATTCATGCCGTCGCCTTTGCCTGGTCGCACCGCTCCCAACCGTTCCTGAAGCCGTACCGATACCAGCGTACCTGTTGCCCGGGTGATCTCTGGCGCGGCCCGTTCAACGGCCTCATAGGTCTGTTCACGTTCATAGCCAATACAGAGCACTTCGCGCACACGCGGATGGCTGGCCGCTACCCGTACGTTATGCAACAGGACTTCAGGATGCTCGTGCTTGAAAGGAAAGACTACCAGACTCATCGTACTATCTGCCGCTTATTGCTGCTTTGTATTTGCTCAACAAGATACAGGATCGCCCTGGAAAAAAACCTGCCATCTACCATTTTCTGTTATTGAGCTCACTGCAAATTTTGGGAACGATTCCATTTTGCTCCAGCGCTTGCCTTTTCGCACAATCCCGCTGAGATTATGGCAACGTTTCCATCCAATATAACTTATCGACCTGAAGGTATGCTGGTTGAGATCTTTTCCGATTACGAGACGCTGAGCGACCGAGCCTATGAAATTGTAGCCACCCTGATACGACGCAAACCCAACTGTGTGCTGGGCCTTGCAACAGGCAGCACACCGCTGGGCCTCTACCGGCGCCTGGTCGAAGGCTACCGACGCGGCGAACTGGATTTTTCCAAAGTGACGACTTTCAACCTTGATGAATACGTGGGGCTACCGCCCGGCCATCCCCAGAGCTACCACCATTTTATGTGGGAGCATCTTTTCCGGCACGTTAACATTCCTCCTTCCAATGTCCACATCCCCAACGGAATGGCTGACGACATTGAGGCGCACTGCGACTGGTATGAAGCACAGATCCGACGTGCGGGTGGTATTGATCTTCAGATCCTGGGCATTGGACCCAACGGTCACCTGGCGTTCAACGAGCCGGGTTCATCGCTGGGCTCACGCACGCGTATCAAGACGCTGTCACAGGCTACAAGACAGGCCAATGCACGCTTTTTCGGCAGCGAAGCGGCTGTGCCGCGCCATGCTATCACGATGGGGATCGGGACCATTATGGAGGCGCGGCGTTTGCTGTTGCTGGCCGCCGGGCGAACCAAAGCGCGCGCAGTGCGGGCTATGCTTGAAGGGCCGATCTCGGCCATGGTACCGGCCACAATCGTGCAGCTGCATCGCTTTGCGCACGTATTACTCGACAAGGAAGCCGCCTCGGAACTGGCGTATAACCATCACGACGGTATCTCTGAACCCTTTGAAGTACACTGACGATGCGATCACGTAGCTATGCCCTGGTGGGTCTGATCCTGTTCACGTTCTTTGTCATCTCATTTCTGACAAACATTATCGGGCCGCTTATTCCTGAGCTCATCGATGATTTCGAACTGAGCCTGACACTGGCAGCGCTGCTACCGTTTGCCTTCTTTATTGCTTACGGGGTGTTTGCCATTCCGGCGGGATTTCTGATCGAGCGTGTGGGCGAAAAGCCGATCCTCGTCGGTGCATTTGGCGTAGTCTACATCGGTGCACAGCTACTGGCGCTGTTTCCGACCTATCTGATGGCCATCGGCTCACTGTTTTTGATCGGCTCGGGCATGACATTTCTGCAGGTAGCCCTCAATCCACTGCTGCGCGTGGCAGGCGGTGAGGAACACTTCGCCTTTAACGCGACGCTGGGCCAACTCTGCTTCGGACTGGCTTCGTTTCTGAGTCCGCTGGTATATACGGCGCTGGTGTTACACCTGAGCCGTCCAGAGCCACCGGCTTCGCCTGTGCTGGCGTTACTGGCCCGTCTGGTACCCCCTGAGCTCCCCTGGATCTCGCTTTACTGGCTGTTTGCTGCTGTTTCGCTGCTAATGATCAGCGTCATGATCCTGGTGCGACTGCCGCGCGTAGAGCGCACGACCGCTGAGCAGGCCGGCACGCTGGCAATCTATCGGCAGCTATTGCGTCGGCCGCAGGTGTGGCTGTTCTTCCTGGGCATCTTTGCCTATGTGGGATCGGAGCAGGGCATAGCCAACTGGATGTCGGAGTTTCTGGCCCGCTACCACGGCTACGAGCCACAGACGGTCGGGGCGCGGGCAGTCTCGTCGTTCTGGGGATTGATGACTGCCGGGACGTTACTGGGTATGGTGTTGCTGAAGTTACTTGACAGTCGGCTGGTGCTACGACTGTTCACGCTGGCAGCGCTGGTCTGTCTGACAGCAGCCCTGGCGGGGCCGGGTCCGGTAGCCCGATGGGCTTTTCCGCTGATCGGGGTGTTTGCATCCGTGATGTGGCCGGTGGTGTTCTCGTTGGCGTTAAACTCGGTGGAAGCTCACCATGGGGCATTTTCAGGGATCCTGGTAACGGGCATTGCCGGGGGTGCTGTTGTGCCGCTCATCATTGGCGCACTGGGAGATCTGCTGGGCCTACGAGGTGGGTTGTGCTTCCTGTACCTGACGTTCGGCTACATTCTGAGCGTGAGCTTCTGGGCACGACCGCTCATTACGAACAAGACGATCCGCTGGCGCAAAAATGAACCGGTCTGGTGAGCAGAGTCCATGCCGGTGATCTTCATCCAGGAGCTACCGATGATTGCCCACTCAGCTCCTGACGTGGGGACCTCTACGCCACTCGGTATTCGGAACCAGCATACCCGGGCCCAGCATTTACGTTTAACCTATGGTCGCGTCCGCCCGCTACCTCGACCAACCGAATCTGCATCCAGGGGTCGTCGTTATTCGCTCAGCGGATGGCAATAGTCGCTGCACCGCTACAATCCTCCTCGCGGAGCTCCGTACCAGCAGGAGCCACCTGTGGCATACGGCTTCTTAGCGTTCTCCCTGTAAAAACGCCTCGACCGTACGCACCAGCTCTTCGCTACCGATAAACAGGGGCGTGCGCTGGTGTAGCTTTTCTGGCACGATATCCAGAATGCGCCGATGGCCGTCCGAAGCCCGTCCACCGGCCTGTTCCACAATAAATGCCATGGGATTGGCTTCGTACATCAAGCGCAGCTTGCCCTCGGGATTTTTCCTGGTAGCCGGATACATGTAGATGCCCCCCTTGAGCAGGTTGCGGTGAAAGTCGGAGACAAACGAACCAATGTAGCGTGTCGAGAACGGCCGGCCGGTCGCCTTATCCTCCTCCTGCGCCCAGCGGATAAAACGTTTGAGCCCTTCTTCGAAGGAATTGAAATTGCCCTCGTTGATAGAGTAGATTTTACCCTTTTTTGGGATCTGGATATTTGGATGGGAAAGGATGAATTCGCCAATTGAGGGATCCAGCGTAAAGCCATTGACGCCGTCGCCGGTGGTATAAACCAGCATGGTGGACGAACCATAGACGATATAGCCGGCCGCCACCTGCTGGCTACCCGGCTGTAGCGCAGCTTCCAGCGTGGGCGTGTCGTACTCATCGGGCAATCGGTAGATACTGAAGATGGTTCCAACCGACACGTTCACGTCCACGTTCGAAGAGCCATCAAGCGGGTCGAGCAGTACAATGTAACGGCCATCGCCTTCGCCATTGGCACTGAGCGGAATGGCCTCGGCATGCTCTTCGGAGCCAATCAGACAGCACTCACCGCCCCGCTTGAGCGCACGTACAAATTCCTCGTGCGCCATGGCATCAAGCTTCTGCTGCACTTCGCCGTGAATGTTGACCTTTCCGGTCGTTCCAAAAATGTCTACCAGTCCGGCCCGGCGAATATCTCGGTTGACAATCTTGGCAGCCACACTGATGTCTCGAAGCAACCGCGAGAAGGCACCCGTCGAGTGCGGAAATCGGCTCTGCTGATCTATGATGAATTGTTCCAGTGTAATGAACTCGTCCACCACCTTGCGGCCACGTACATGTAGCGTCTCCATAGCAAATCACAGGTTTTTTTCCAGAAGCGCTTTCAATTCACTTTCAAAAGATACGAAAAAGCAACGCCTGGATTGCTACGTTTCTGGCAAAATTATCAACGCAGTATCCCCATACGCACCATGCGTGTCACAATGGATGCCAGGATTTCGACGGCGCGGTCGATTTCCGCCTCCGTATTTTTCCACCCCATTGAAAAACGAACGGCGGCACCGGCTGTCTCAGAAGGCAGCCCGATCGCTCGTAGCACATGGCTGGGTTCTACTGCTCCACTGGTGCAGGCCGAGCCGGACGAAACGCACACCCCCTCCAGGTCCAGGTTCAACAGCAGCATCTCCCCATCAATCGGTTCGCCGTTTTGCGGAGGGAAGGCGATGTTGACGATATGCGGCGCAGCCCGCTCCGGATCACGCGGGGTATTGAGCACAAACGTGTCTCCCAGCGCCTCGTCCAGCCGGCGGATCAGCCGAGCACGCAGTTGCTGCAGATGGCGAAGCCGCGTCGCCTGCTCTTCAACGGCCAGCTCCAGGGCTCGCGCCATGCCTACGATGGCGGCCACATTTTCAGTACCGGCGCGTCGGCCCTGTTCCTGTTTGCCCCCCCACAGTAGCGGTCGCAGCTCAATGCCACGCCGCACGTACAGAAAGCCCACGCCTTTGGGGCCATAGAATTTATGGGCTGAAGCCGAAAGCAGATCGACTTCCAGCTCATCCACGCGTACCGGCAGCAACCCCACGGCCTGTACGGCATCGCAGTGCAGCGGCACGCCCTGACGGTGGCACACTGCGGCAATCGCGCGTACGGGCGAACAGGTGCCCAGCTCGTTGTTCGTGTGCATGATTGAGACCAGTCCTGTCTCCTTCGTAAGCGCGTTGGCCACCTGCTCGGCCGTGACTGTCCCATCAGGACCAGGCTGCAGATAGGTTACAGGGCATCCCTCCGCTTCGAGGGCTTCGGCTGTACGTAGGATTGCCTCATGCTCGGCCCGCGATGTGATCAGCAACTGCCGCGTTCCATGCAGCACACCACGCAGTGCTAAATTGTCGGCTTCGGTGCCTCCGCTGGTGAAGATAATTTCGGAGGGTTCGGCCCCGATCAACGAGGCAATGCGCTCGCGACTCTCTTCGATGGCCACTCGTGCCCGTCGGCCAAGCTGATGGACCGACGACGGATTGCCGTAGTGCTCCTCCAGATACGGCCGCATTGCCTCAAGCACGCGCGGATCCAGCGGCGTTGTGGCGGCATGATCCAGATAGATGACCGTCGGTTGTCTCATTGCGCTTCTTTTCTCAACCCTCATCGCCACGAAGGAACGCAGCGGCTGGCGCACGGATTCCATGTGTGCTATCTTGCTCCGGATTCCAGAAAGATACTACGAGGGAATGGATAAACTGGTGATCGAAGGTGGCCATCCCCTTCGGGGTACGCTACCGGTGAGCGGCTCGAAGAACACGGCGTTGATGCTCATGGCCGGCGCCATACTGGCTGATGGTGTGACCGTGCTGGAGAACATTCCACACCTGCGGGACATCACCACGTTTGCCCACGTGCTCCGCATCACAGGTGCCTCGGTGCGTTTCGATCCGGAGACGCATATGCTACGCATCGACGCCACGCGTGTTGACTTCCCGGAGGCCCCTTATGAACTCGTCAAACAGATGCGTGCGTCGTTTTACATGCTGGGTGCGCTGTTGGGTCGCTGTGGGCAGGCGCGCGTGTCGTTGCCGGGTGGCTGTGCCTGGGGGCCCCGTCCGGTCAACCTGCATCTGGAGGGACTACGGGCTTTTGGGGCTGAGATCGAGTTGGACCGGGGTTACGTAGTAGCGCGGGCTCCGGGAGGCAGGCTGCGCGGCGGCCGCTTCCGGCTTGATCCACCCAGCGTAGGCGCCACCGTCAACTTGCTGCTGGGTGCCGTTACGGCACGGGGCAGCTCGTGCATCGAAAACGCAGCCCTGGAGCCCGATGTGGTCGTTTTCGGACAGGCGCTGCAACAGATGGGAGCTCGCATCGAAGGACTGGGAACACGCACCATCGAAGTGGAAGGCGTTGATGCGCTGCACCCTATCACCTTCCATAACTGTCCGGACCGTATCGAACTGGGCACGTTTATGATTGCCGCGGCCATAGCCGGCCGGCCCGGCGATACCATTTATCTGACCGGGGCTGAACCATCTCACCTGGGAGAAGCCTTTCTGGAGGCATTCTGCCAAACCAACGCCGCCTTCACCTTCGACGATAACACCATAGCCGTCATCGTTCCCGAAGACCTGCAGGCGGTTTCCATTGAAACAGCTCCCTATCCGGGCTTTCCAACCGATCTGCAAGCGCAGTGGACCGTCCTGCTCTCGCAGGCGCGGGGAACGGCCTCTGTGCGCGATACGGTGTATCCCGATCGCTTCAAGCACATTCCAGAGCTCATGCGTATGGGCCTGGAGGTGCGCCTTGACGGCAATGCGGTCTACCTGGAAGGTCCACAGCAGCTGCAGGGTGCGCACGTGATGAGCACCGATCTGCGAGGCAGTGTTTCGCTGGTGCTGGCGGGGCTGGTCGCTGAAGGCGAAACGCACGTGCTGCGCGTCTACCACCTGGACCGCGGCTATGAGAACCTGGAAGGTAAGCTATCGGCCGCTGGTATTGCTATTCGTCGTGAAAGCTATGACGAGTTTGCCACTCCGATGCCGGAATCGACCAAAGAAAGCTAAAATTTTTTTTTGCACAATGATTTGATTTACAACAAGATAGATCAAATTTTCGATCGTCACCCTCCTGTCGTTGCGGCCTTCTACGTCAGCTTCCTCCTCTTTCTGATGACAGGGTAAACTATCAAGATATTGCTTACAAAAGAGTTACAACAAGTCGTCGGACTCCTGGGATTTCGGGGTAACCGGTGATCGACGACTGAGAGGACTTGACATGCCGACGCGAATTGCTTATACTTTGGCATAAGAGCCGATTTCATCCTGGTAGCGCAGGGGTTTTAATCGCACCTTTTTGGTATTGAAAAGAAATATAACGTTTTCTGGCGACGGCATAACCCCTTAGTTTTAATCGCACCTTTTTGGTATTGAAAACTAAATTGTGCAAAGTATGCACACATATGTATGTCAGGTTTTAATCGCACCTTTTTGGTATTGAAAACAGGCGCATTGCTGCTTCAGGCTCATTGCTATGCCGGTTTTAATCGCACCTTTTTGGTATTGAAAACGG